>DVHW01000109.1 GCA_018711785.1 Candidatus Galloscillospira excrementavium | reverse complement strand
GGGGGGACTTGCAGGTGGAGACGTTGGGGATCATGTCGGGGGCGTGCTGCTCCAGATACCGGATCCAGCCGGGGGAGCAGGAGGTGATGAGGGGCAGGGTCCCGCCCCCCTTCAGGCGGCTGAGGAACTCGGTGCCCTCCTCCATGATGGTGAAGTCGGCGGCGTTGTCCACGTCGAAGACCTTGTCGAAGCCCAGGCGGCGCAGGGCGGTGATCATCTTGCCCTCCACATTGGTGCCCACGGGCAGGCCGAAGCACTCGCCCAGGGTGACCCGGACCGAGGGGGCGGGGCCCACCACCACGTGCTTGGCGGGGTCGCTGAGAGCGGCCCATACCTTGTCGGTGTCGTCCCGCTCCTGGAGGGCGCCGGTGGGGCAGGCCACGATGCACTGGCCGCAGGACACGCAGTCCACCTCGTTCAGGTCCCGGTCAAAGGCGCAGCCGATGTGGGTCATATACCCCCGGTCGTTGGGGCCGATGACCCCCACCTCCTGGGTCTTGCGGCACACGGCGGTGCAGCGCCGGCAGAGCACGCACTTGGAGTTGTCCCGCACCAGGTGGAGGGCGCTGTCCTCGATCTGGGGCAGGAGCTGGTCGTTGGCGTAGCGCACCGCGTCGATGCCCAGGTCCCGGGCCAGGTCCTGGAGCTCGCACTGGCCGCTGCGGGCGCAGGTGAGGCAGTCCATCCGGTGGTTGGAGAGGATGAGCTCCAGGGTCAGGCGGCGGGACTGGCGCACCTTCTCGGTGTTGGTAAAGACCTCCATGCCCTCGCTGACCGGGTAGACGCAGGAGGCCATCAGGCTCCGGGCCCCCTTCACCTCCACCACGCAGATGCGGCAGGCGCCGATCTCGTTGATGCCCTTCAGATAGCACAGGGAGGGGATGTTGATGCCGGCGTCCCGGGCGGCCTCCAGCACCGTGGTGCCCTCGGGCACCGTGACCGGGATGCCGTTGATATGAAGATTGACCATTTTCGTTTCCATGGTGTTCCCCCTCCTTAACCCTTGGTAATGGCGTCAAAGCGGCAGTTGTCCATACACACGCCGCACTTGATGCACTTGTTCTGGTCGATGACGTGGGGGGCCCGGACCGCGCCGGTGATGGCACCCACGGGGCAGTTGCGGGTACACAGGGTGCAGCCCTTGCACTTGGCGGGGTCGATGGTGTAGTGGAGCAGGTTCTTACACACCCCGGCGGGGCAGCGCTTGTCCACCACGTGGGCCACATACTCGTCCCGGAAATACTTCAGGGTGGAGAGCACCGGGTTGGGGGCCGACTGGCCCAGGGCGCACAGGGCGGAGTTCTTCAGGTGGTAGCACAGCTCCTCGATGGTGTCCAGGTCCTCCAGAGTGCCGTCGCCATTGGTGATCTTGGTGAGCAGGTCATACAGCCGCTTGGTGCCGATGCGGCAGGGCACGCACTTGCCGCAGCTCTCATCCACGCAGAACTCCAGGAAGAACTTGGCGATGTCCACCATGCAGTTGTCCTCGTCCATGACGATGAGGCCGCCGGAGCCCATCATGGAGCCGATGGCAGTGAGGGACTCGTAGTCGATGGGGGTGTCGATGAGCTCGGCGGGGATACAGCCGCCGGAGGGGCCGCCGGTCTGGGCGGCCTTGAACTTCTTGCCGTTCGGGCACCCGCCGCCGATGTCCTCGATGATGGTGCGCAGGGTGGTGCCCATGGGGACCTCGACCAGGCCGGTGTTGGTGATCTTGCCCCCCAGGGCAAAGACCTTGGTGCCCTTGCTCTTCTCGGTGCCGATGGCGGCGTACTTGTCCGGGCCGTGGTTGAGGATCCAGGTGATATTGGCGTAGGTCTCCACGTTGTTGAGCAGGGTGGGCCGCTGGAACAGGCCCTTATTGGCGGGGAAGGGGGGGCGGGGCCGGGGCTCGCCCCGGTGGCCCTCGATGGAGGTCATGAGGGCGGTCTCCTCGCCGCAGACAAAGGCGCCGGCGCCCAGGCGCAGCTCGATGTCAAAGTCAAAGCCCGAGCCGAAGATGTCCTTGCCCAGAAGGCCGTAATCCCGGGCCTGGCCGATGGCGATCTCCAGCCGCTTGACGGCGATGGGGTACTCGG
The DNA here is from genome assembly GCA_018711785.1 of Candidatus Galloscillospira excrementavium. GTDB lineage: Bacteria > Bacillota > Clostridia > Oscillospirales > Oscillospiraceae > Galloscillospira_A > Galloscillospira_A excrementavium. The sequence continues at coordinate 6,765 of DVHW01000109.1, read as the reverse complement.
CCCGGACATAGATGTAGCCCTGGTGGGCGCCCACGGCATAGCCGGCGATGGTCATGGCCTCCAGCACGCTGTGGGGGTCGCCCTCCAGCACCGAGCGGTCCATGAAGGCGCCGGGGTCGCCCTCGTCGGCGTTGCAGGCCACATACTTGATGCCGTCGGGGGAGGTGGCGTCGTGGGTGAACTGCCACTTCAGGCCGGTGGAGAAGCCGGCGCCGCCCCGGCCCCGCAGGCCGGAGGCCTTGATGTCGTCGATGACCTTCTGGGGCGGGATCTTCTCGGTCAGGATGCGGCCCAGGGCGGCATAGCCGTCCACGCCGATGTACTCGTCAATGTCCTCGGGGTTGATGACGCCGCAGTTGCGCAGGGCGATGCGCAGCTGGTGCTTGTAGAAAGTGGTGTCGGCCAGGGAGGTGGCGGTGCCGCCCTCGTCGCTCTCCATGTGGAGCAGCCGCTGGACGATGCGGCCCTTGACGATGTGCTCCGAAACGATCTCCCGCACATCCTCCGGGGTGACCTTGGTGTAGCAGGCCCCCTCCGGGTAGATCATGACGATGGGTCCCATGGCGCACAGGCCGAAGCAGCCGGTCTTGACCACCTTGGCCTCCTGGTCCATCTGCTGGAGCTTCAGCTCCTCCTCAAAGGCCTCGATGATCTTCAGGCTGTTGGAGGAGGAGCAGCCGGTGCCGGTACACACCAGAATGTGGGAACGGACCAAATTCATCTCTCATCTCCTCCTTATTCCGCCGCGCCGATGGTGTATTCCGTCACCACCTGGTGGTTCACCAGGTGATCGGCAACGACCTTGGGCACCATCTCGGGCTTCATTTTCACATAGGTGACCTTCTCCTGCCCGGGCACATAGACCTCCACGATGGGCTCCAGCCGGCACACGCCGATGCACCCGGTCTGGGTGACGGTGACGTTTTTCAGCTCCCGCTTGTCGATCTCCTGCAAAAAGGCCTCCAGCACAGGGCGGGCCCCGGCGGCGATGCCGCAGGTGGCCATGCCGACCACGACCCGGATGGAGTCGTCGTCCGCCTCCCGCAGGCCTACTTGCTTCTGCATCCGTTCCCGGATGGCTTTCAGTTCTTCCAGGCTCTTCATATGACCCTCCTAATTACATACGCATCGGCGCATTGTTTACTGGTTCCGGCCGCTGTCCGACAGGGCGGCCTCCTGCTCCGCCAGGTAGTCCTGAATCCAGGAGAACACCTCCGGCTCGGCCAGAGAGATCTCCGGCCCCAGAATCTGGCGCACCTGCCGGGTGTCAAAGGTGAAGGAGCCCCGGCCGCTCTCCCGGGTGTAGGTCACCTCCACCTCCGGCGCGCCCTGGACGAGCAGGGCGACGGTGAGCGCCATGTCCCCCAGCGGGGGGCAGTCGATGTGGCCGGTGTGGAACACCGCCGTGACGGTGGTGCCCACGCCCGGGGCGCTCTCGATGGTGAGGGAGCCGCCGGTCTGCTCCGCGGCCAGGCGGAGCAGGGGGAGCCCCAGGCCCACCTTGCGGGTGGTGCGGGTGGTGGTAAAGGGGTCGGTGACCGAGGCGAGGAACTCCCGGCTCATCCCCCGGCCGTCGTCGGCGATGACCAGGGTGAGTTCATCTCCGTGCTCCGCGGCCGTCAGGTCCAGCCGGGTGCAGCCGGCGGAGAGGGAGTTCTGGGCGATGTCCAGAATATGCAGGGAGAGCTCTTTCAAGTCTCTTCACCTCCCCCGGGGAATCACTCGTACTTGTCCAGAATGCCGGGCACTTGGTCGGGGGTGAGGCGGCCGTACACGTCGCTGCCCACCATCATCACCGGGGCCAGGCCGCAGGCGCCCACGCAGCGGCAGGCGTCCAGGGAGAACTTCCCGTCGGGCGTGATGGAGCCGGGCTTGATGTTCAGGTGCTCCTCCACCGCGCTGAGGATGGCGGCCGCACCCTTGACGTAGCAGGCGGTGCCCAGGCAGACCGAGATCTGGTACTTCCCCTTGGGGTTCATGGAAAACTGGGCATAAAAAGAAGCCACCCCGTAGACTTCGGAAAGAGGGATATCCAACCCCTCCGCCACCATGACCTGAACCTCTTCAGGCAGGTAGCCGAAAATCTCCTGGGCAGCTTGGAGCACGGGCATAGTGGCCCCAGGCTGTCCCTTGTGGGCCTCAATGACTTCCCGCAGTCGCGCCTCCTGTTCCGGAGTGCCGTGGTAGGGCACGACGGTCTTACAATTTGGCATGTTGCATATCCTCCTTGTCAGTTTATCAAAGATACTTGATATATATTCTAATGCATGACTATGTGGTTAGTCGAGACAAACCACTTCGAAGCCAGGAAATGACGGCTTCCGGGGTGGGCTCGGGCAGCGCCATGGCCTGACAGGGGTCCCGGACCTGGTCCAGATAGTGGGCGTCTGAGGCGGTGATGGTGCGTACCCCCTGCAGGTCGGGCCGGGAGGCGCAGAAGTCCGGCGGACAGCGGGCCGAGAGCTCGGCCAGGGGGAAGCCCAGGGACGGGTCCCACAGACCCAGATTGGACAGCAGGGAGAAGGAGGGCCGGTCGATGTGGGCCGGGTAGGCCACGCCGCCGAAGGAGGCCACCAGGGCGGGGACCTCGTACACCCCGATGTCGGCGGCCCCGGCCAGCAGGGCCCGCTCCTCCCCCAGCACACCGTCCAGGTCGTCCATGAGGGTCTGGAGGCCGAAAACATGGGGGTCGTTGGCCAGCGGAGGCAGGCGGCGGGAGACCATCTCCCCAAAGGCGAGGGCCTCCTCCAGGGCGGGGAAGAGGCAGACCACATGGATCTCCTCCCGGGTGGTCAACTCCAGGCCGGGCAGGGCCAGCAGGCCGTGGCGCGCCGCGGCCCGCTGGAAGGCGGCGCAGTTGCCTGCGGTGTTGTGGTCGGTGAGGGCCACGATGTCCAGCCCCGCCAGGGCGCACATGGCGGCCAGGTTGGCGGGGGTATTGTCCTCGCTGCCGCAGGGGGAGAGGCAGGAGTGGAGATGGAGGTCAAAGGTGTATTTCATGGGGGACCTCCTTTCATTCGGGGAGCCGGCGGGCCTACCCCAGCAGGCGGGCCACGTCGGCCGCCAGGGCAAAGGTGCTCCGCTCACTGCCCAGCAGGTTGACGCCGTTCTCCGCTGCCCGGGTCCGCAGGGCCTCGTCGGGCTGTACCCCCTCGGCGAGGAGCACGCACCCCACTTCGGCCAGGACCGCCACGGCGGCCACGTTCTGGTTGGACATGATGGTGATCCAGCAGTCCCCCTCCCGTGCCCGGCCCATGACCCAGCTGAGCAGGTCTCCGGCGTAGCCGCCGGTCACCGGCCGGTCCGGGTCGGGCAGGTCAAATTCGGTCAGGGAGAGGGCGGAAGCGAGTTCCTGTACTGTCATACGTGGACCTCCTGGTCGAAATCTCCCTCCGCAGAGGGGTCGCCCCCGCTGCGCCCCTTCTTCTGCCGGAAGGGGGCGGGGAGGTATTCGTCGGCATCGTCGGTGCCCGCCATGTACTCGGTGCGCTCCCGGACCTTGAAGATGCAGTCGGACCGGTCGGCCCGGCCCAGCACCACGTCCTCGGCAAAGGCGTGGCAGGAGGGGGCGCCGCAGGAGCCGCAGTGGAGGCCGGGGAGCTGGCGCTCCAGCTCCTCGATCTTGGCCAGCTTCTCCATGGCCACCGAGCGGTCCTCGTCCAGCACGAACACGGGCACATACTGGAGGGCCCGGTCCGGTTTGGCCACGTCCCGGTCGTCCCCCTCCAGGGTGAAGCGGTTGAGGGACACCGGCAGGCCCTTCATCAGGTTTTTGATGCGCATGCGGGCGGCGTAGGGGTTCTCCACCGTCAGGCAGCCCCCCACGCACCCCTGGACGCAGGCGCGCAGCTCGATAAAGTCGGCCTCCGGCAGGCGGCCGTCCTCGATCTCCTCCAGCATCTGGATGACATTGCGGATGCCGTCCACGGCCAGGTAGCGCTCCCCCAGCCGGGCGGCCGACTCGCCCCCCGAGTAGGCCCAGCCCACCCCCATGATGCCGGCGGAGGAGAGGGGCTTGAGCTCGGTGAGCTCCTTCATGGGGGAGAGGAGCTTCAGGTACACGTCCCGGATGGCGAAGGCCCCGTCCAGCACCGGCGCGTCCAGCCCGTCCGGGCTGTGGGCGGCGGTGACCATGGCCGAGCAGGGGACGATGGAGAACACCCCGATCTCCTCCGGGGCCAGCCCGGTCCGCTCCGCCGCCTCCCGCCGGGCCAGGATGGCCGAGAGCTCCATGGGGGTCACGCTGTCGGCGATGTGGGGGATGAGCTTGGGAAAGCGCATCCGGATGAGCCGCAGCACGGTGGGGCAGGCGGAGGAGATCTGGGGCATGGTCCGTTCCACGCCGGAGCGGATGCACTGCCGGGCGTAGTCGGAGAGGAGCTCCGCCCCCTTGGCGGCCTCGTAGACCTCCTGAAAGCCGATGGAGAGCAGGCCGTTCAGGATGATGTCGATGTCGTTCAGGTGGTGAAACTGCCCGTAGAGCGCCGGGTCGGGCAGGGCGATGCGGTAGCGGAAGCGCTCCATGGCGTCCAGAGGGTCGCTCACCGACTTGATGGCCTTGTGGGGGCAGACCTGGATGCAGGAGCCGCAGTCGATGCAGCGGGCGTTGAGAATGGCCGCCTTGCCGCTGCGCACCCGGATGGCCTCGGTGGGGCAGGCCTTGATGCAGGTGGTGCAGCCCCGGCAGCGTTTGTAGTCCAGAATGACGGAATGCTTCAAGTTGCCACCTCCCAAAGGATAGCGCGGGTCAGAGGTTGATGCGCATGGTCACCGTGGTGCCCACGCCCACGGCGGTGTCGATGGTCATCTCGTCGGAGTAGCGCCGCATATTGGGCAGGCCCATGCCCGCGCCGAAGCCCAGGTCCCGGGCCACGTCCCCGGCGGTGGAGAAGCCGGGCTCCATGGCCTGCTCCACATTGGGGATGCCGGGGCCGGAGTCCACCATGCGGATGGTGATGTGGTCCATGTGGATCTCCACCTCGGCCCGGCCGCCGTCGGCGTGGATGACCATGTTGATCTCGCCCTCGTACATGCAGATGGAGCAGCGGCGGATGACCTCCGGCGGCAGGTCCAGCTTCTTGAGGGCCAGCTTCATCTTGCTGGAGGCCTCCCCGGCGCCGATGAGGTCCCCGCCCTCCACCGGAAAGTTCAGACGGATGGGCTCCATGGGCTACTCCCCCCGGATGCCGCTGGCATACAGCAGGCCACAGGCAGTATACATCCGCTGGGGCGAGGTCATGACCACAATGCCCCGCTCGGCGGCCAGGTCCACGATGGCCTGGTCCGGGCACTTGCCCCGGACAAAGACCACGCACTTCATGTCCATCATGTCGGCGGTGCGGATGACCTGGGGGTTGACCAGGCCGGTGAGCAGTAGGCCCTGGTCCTTGACATAGGCCAGCACGTCGCTCATGAAGTCGCTGCCGCAGGCGGAGCGTACCTCGGTGTCCAGCCGGTCCTCCCCCCAGAGGACGGTGGCGTTCAGAATGTCCCGGATCTCGCGCAGTTTCATAAGGCAGACCTCCTGTCCGTCAATGCCCGCGCCCCGCCCGGACAGAGCCGGAGCCCCTCTTCCGGGCGGATATGCAGCGGGCGTTCTGAGGCTATTGTACCATAGTGAGAGAGGAAAGCAAATGAAAATGTTCAAAATTTCACAAAGTCAGGGGAGGAGGGCCTGGCCGGTTTGGGGGTTCTGTCACATTGACAGGGGGGGAGAAGGTCCGATATAATTATTTTAATACTTTAACCAGAAAAAGCGACGGCCACGGTGTGCCGTGGCCCAGCGCGGCCGCGGTACCACTGTGGCCGGTTTTGTTCTCATGAATTTTGCACGGGCCAGACAAAGTTTGGCCTTGTGTAAAAGAATAATTTGCGATCCAGAAAAGAGAAAGGGTGACTCAAATGTCAGACCAGCGCGTGTACAATTTTTCCGCGGGACCGTCCATGCTGCCTCTGGAAGTACTGGAGAAGGCGGGGGCCGAAATCACCAACTACCAGGGCTCAGGCATGTCTGTGATGGAGATGAGTCACCGATCTAAGGTGTTCCAGAAGATCTTTGACGATACCCAGGCCCGCTTCCGCGCCCTGATGGGGGTGCCGGAGGGGTACAAGGTGCTCTTCCTCCAGGGAGGAGCCTCGGCCCAGTTCTCCATGGCCCCCCTCAACCTCATCGGAAAGACGGGGAAGGCCGACTACGCCGTCACCGGCAACTTCTCCAACATCGCCTACAAGGAGGCCAAGAAGTACGGCCAGATCAACCTGGCCGCCTCCTCGGAGGACAAGAACCACACCTATATCCCCGCCCAGGACCAGCTGAAGCTGGATCCCGAGGCCAGCTATTTCTACTACTGCGCCAATAACACCATCTACGGCACCGAGTGGCCCTACGTCCCTGAGACAAACGGCGTGCCCATCGTGTGCGACATGTCCTCCGACATCCTCTCCCGGCCGGTGGACGTGAGCAAGTACGGCATCATCTTCGCCGGCGCACAGAAGAACATGGCCCCCGCCGGCCTGACGGTGGTCATCATCCGGGAGGACCTGGCGGGCCACGAGCTGCCCTACACCCCCCTGATGATGAACTACAAGACCATGATCGACAAGGACTCCATGTACAACACGCCCCCCTGCTGGTGCATCTACATGCTGGGGCTGGTGCTGGAGTGGCTGGAGGGCAAGGGGGGCATCCCCGGTATGGAGGCCATCAAGCACGCCAAGGCCCAGATGCTCTACGAGGTCATTGATTCCTCCCGCCTGTTCACCTGC
>DVHW01000108.1 GCA_018711785.1 Candidatus Galloscillospira excrementavium | reverse complement strand
CAGCCCCCGCAGCTCGTCCCGCAGGAGGAGGTACTTCCGCGCCTTCTCCGACTGGGCCCGCAGCGGCTCCACCTGGAGTTCCAGCTCGTCCAGCTTGTCGTTGATGCGAACCAGGTTCTCCTCGGTCCGCTCCAGCTTGCGCTCGGCCTCCTCCTTGCGGTGGCGGAAGCGGGAGATGCCGGCGGCCTCCTCAAAGACCTCCCGGCGGTCGCCGCTCTTCACCGACAAAATCTCGTCGATCTTGCCCTGGCCGATGATGGAGTAGCCCTCCCGGCCCAGGCCGGTGTCCATGAACAGCTCGTTGACGTCCTTCAGGCGGACGGAGCGGCGGTTGATGTAGTACTCGCTCTCCCCGGAGCGGTAGTAGCGGCGGGTGACCATGACCTCGCTCTCGTCCAGGTCAAAGAGGTGCTGGGTGTTGTCCAGCACCAGGCTGACCTCGGCAAAGCCCAGCTGCTTGCGCCTGGCGGTGCCGCCGAAGATGACGTCCTCCATCTTGCCGCCCCGGAGGGCCCGGGTGGACTGCTCCCCCATGACCCAGCGGATGGCGTCCGAGATATTCGATTTTCCGCTTCCGTTGGGGCCCACGATGGCGGTGATGTCCTCGTTGAAGGTGAGGACTGTCTTGTCGGGAAAGGATTTGAAGCCCTGGACGACGAGTGCTTTCAGGTACAACCAGGTCACCTCTCTGTGATGATAAATTGACATGTTATTATACCAAAAAAGCCCTGGCAATGCAAACTCTTTTGCGTCGCGGGAAAACAGATTCAGGGCGGACACCAAAGTGTCCGCCCTGGCCATTTTATCCGTTCAGCTTTTCGATGGCCGTCTTGGCCGCCATCTGCTCCGCCCTCCCGGGCCGCGGGTCGGCCCGGGAACCCTTTTCACATCCTCGGCGGGAGTGAATCCCGCCTGCGGCAAGGTTTTCGCTTCGGCGAAAACGCTTGACGCCGCTCACGCGGCGGCTCGCTCCCGCTCGCAGAGGCTCCGCATCCGGCGGTCCCTAGCCGTTCAGCTTTTCAATGGCCGCTTTCGCCGCCATCTGCTCCGCCTCTTTCTTGCTGCGGCCCTCGCCCTGGCCCGCCGGGGCGCCGCCCACCGAGACCTCCATGACGAACATCCGGCAGTGGTCCGGGCCGATCTCCTTTACCAAGCGGTAGGCGATGGTGCTGCCCGGCGTGCGCTGGACCAGCTCCTGGAGGGTGGTCTTGTAGTCCCGGCTGACCGCCCGCTCCCCCTCCTGGTCCAGAATAAAGTGCTGGATGAACTTCCGGGCCGAGCCGATGCCTCCGTCCAGATAGATGGCGGCGATGACCGCCTCCACCGCGTCGGCCTGGATGGAGGGCCGCTCCCGGCCGCCGCAGGCGTCCTCCCCCTTGCCCAGCTTGAGGTAGCTGCCCAGCTCCAGGGCCCTGGCCACCACCACCAGGCTGCCCTCGCACACCAGGGCGGCCCGGGTGCGGGTCAGGTCCCCCTCGGGCAGGTTGGGATGGGTGCGGTAGAGGTAGTCCGCCGTCACCATGCCCAGCACCGAGTCGCCCAAAAACTCCAGCCGCTCGTTGCTCTCCAGGCCCCGGCCCCGGTTCTCGTTGGCATAGGAGCTGTGGGTCAGCGCCTTCTCCAGCAGCGCCCGGTCCCGGAAGGTGTAGCCCAGCCTCTGCTCCAGCTTTTCCATGGATTTCGCTCCTCTCAGGCAAAAGCAAAGCCCCGCGCACCGCGGGGCTTTGGCTCAATGTACTTCTTACTCGTCCACCCGGTCCTGGAGATAGGCCACCAGATCGCCCACGTTCTTGATCTTGGCCACATCGTCCTCGCTCATCTCGTCGATGCCGAACTCCTCCTCCAGCGCCATGGACAGCTCCACCAGGTCCACCGAGTCGGCGCTCAGGTCGTCAAAGGTGGTCTCCATGGTGATGCTCTCGGGCTCCACGTTGAACTGCTCGGACAACAGCTCGCACAGTTTTTCAAAAATCATGACTATCGACTCCTATCAGTCCATCGTATCAGAGATGGCAGCTTGCACTAAAATAATAGGCATATTCCGCCAGCGTGTCAATAGGGTTTTGAAATTTTTCCGTTTTGCCCCAAAGGGGCCGGAGAGAACTAGCTATCCTGCCGGATTTCCTCCCCGCTCTCCCCCGCCTTCACGGTCCGGGGCAGGCGCATGTGCTCGATGTTCTCCACAATGTCGTCGATGATGCCGGAGGCGGCGAAGTCCCGGGCCTGGCGGATGGCGTTGCGGATGGCGTAGTCGTCAGAGGAGCCGTGGGCCTTGATGACCGGACGGGAGATGCCCACCAGGGCGGTGCCCCCCACCTCCCGGGAGTCCATCAGCTTTTTGAAGCTGCGGATCCCGCCGGAGACCATCAGGGCGGCGAGCTTGGTGAGGAGGTTCTTCTTGAACATCTTCTTCATCTCCCCGGCCATAAAGCTGCCCGCGCCCTCCATGGTCTTGAGGAAGATGTTGCCCGCGTACCCGTCGGTGACGATGACGTCGGCCTGGCCCAGCACGGCCTCCTTGGCCTCCACGTTGCCGATGAAATTGATGCGTCCCTCATCCCCCGCCTTTTTGAGCAGGACGTAGGTCTCCCGCTGGAGGTCGGTGCCCTTGGAGGGCTCGGCGCCGATGTTCAGCAGGCCCACCCGGGGCTCGGGGCGCTTGAGCACCCGCTCGGCGTAGTAGGAGCCCATGAAGGCGAACTGGAGCAGGTACTCCGGGGTGCACTCGGCAGTGGCGCCGCAGTCGATGAGCAGGGCGCCCCCCTTGGCGGTGGGCACCACAGGGCACATGGCGGCCCGGCGGATGCCCCGCACCCGCTTGACCAGCAGGGTGGCGGCCGAGAGCAGGGCCCCGGTGCTGCCGGCGGACACATAGGCGTCCCCCTTGCCCTCCTTCAGGAGGGTGAGGCCCACGGTGAGGGAGGAGTTCTTCTTCTCCCGGAAGGCGGTGGCCGGGTTGTCGCACATCTCCACCACCTCGCTGGCGTGGGCGATCTCCAGCCCGGCGGGGAGGTCCTTCTCCCCCAGCTCCTCCAGGCACTTGAGGATGTCCTCCCCCCTGCCCACCAGGGTGACCTCCACGCCGAAGTCCCGGACCGCGTCCAGGGCCCCCTTCACGTTGCTCATCGGCGCGTTGTCGCCGCCCATGGCGTCCACAATGATTTTCATAGGTACCTCCACAAAGCGATTTGTTTTCTCTCTCTTCTCTATCTCTTCTCGTCCCGCAGGGGCCGCGGCTCGTCGGTCAGGCCCAGCAGGTAGTCGGCGGAGATGTTGTAATGGCGGCACAGCACAGCCAGCTTTTCCATCGTTGTTTCCTTTCGCCCGTTCTCCATTTCGCTGACCTGGCTGATGGAAACCGACAGTAAATCCGCGAGGTTCTTTCGGCTCGCTCCCGCTCGCAGGGCAAGCGACCCGCCCCTACCGGTAGTCGATGCCCTCCAAAAGCTCCAGGGCGCGCCTGCTCAATTCAGCATTTTTGTTCCGCTTGCCCTTGACCTTGTAGCCCAGGGGCGGGATGATGCCGAAGTTCACGTTCATGGGCTGGAAGTCGGCCACCGACTGGTTGCTCACATAGAGGGCCAGGGCCCCCACGGCGGTCTCCTGGGGGAAGTCCACCGGCGGCAGGCCCCGCAGCCGGCGGGAGAGCTCCACCGCGCACAGAAAGCCCGAGGCGGTGGATTCCACATACCCCTCCACGCCGGTGACCTGCCCGGCAAAGGAGATGCGCGGCTCCTCCTTCACCCGGTAGTACCGGTCCAGGAGCCGGGGCGAGTCCAGATAGGTGTTGCGGTGCATGACGCCGTAGCGCACGAACTCCGCGTGGGCAAGGGCGGGGATCAGGGAGAACACCCGCCGCTGCTCCGGCCACTTCAGGTGGGTCTGGAAGCCCACCAGGTTGTAGATGCTCCCCTCGGCGTTGTCCCGGCGGAGCTGGACCACCGCAAAGGGCTCCCTCCCCGTCCGGGGGTCGGTGAGCCCCCGGGGCTTCAGGGGGCCGTAGCACAGGGTGTCCCGGCCCCGGCGGGCCATGACCTCCACGGGCATGCAGCCCTCAAAGACCCGCTTGTCCTCAAAGCCGTGGACCTCGGCCTCCTGGGCCTGGCACAGCTCGGTCCAGAAGGTCTGGTACTCCTCCTCGGTGAGGGGGCAGTTGATGTAGTCCGGGGTGCCCTTGTCGTAGCGGGAGGCGAAGAAGGCCTTCTCCATGTCCACGCTCTCAAAGGTCACCAGGGGTGCGGCGGCGTCGAAAAAGTTCAGGGTGTGCATGTCCGGGTACCGCGCCCGGATGGCCGCGGCCAGGGCGTCGGAGGTGAGGGGCCCGGTGGCCACGATGACCTCCCCAGCCTCGGGCAGGGCGGTCTCCTCCCCCTCCTCCACGGTGATGAGGGGGTGGCTGCGGATGCGCTCGGTCACCGCCCCGGAGAAGCCGAAGCGGTCCACCGCCAGGGCGCCCCCGGCCTCCACCCGGTGTTCGTCCGCGCAGGCGAGGATGAGGGAGCCCATGCGGCGCAGCTCCTCCTTCAGCAGCCCCACCGCGTTCTCCAGTCCGGCCCCCCGCAGGGAGTTGGAGCACACCAGCTCGGCGAAGTCGCCGCTGTGGTGGGCGGGGGTCATTTTGGCGGGCTTCATCTCCCGGAGCGTGACGGGGATGCCCCGCTCGGCCAGCTGCCAGGCTGCCTCACAGCCCGCCAGCCCCGCGCCGATGACGGTCACTGGTTCCATGGGTTCCTCCTCGGGGTGGGATAAGATAAATGGGGCGTGGAAAGCCCTCAGCGGATGAAGTTGGTCCGCACCGGCTCCTCCTGCTCCGGCAGGCCGTACTTCTCCTTCCCCAGGGCGATGCTCTTCATCAGGAAGGTCATGTTCCGCGCCAGGGTGCGCATGGTCTGGAGGCCCTCGGCGTCCTGGAGGGCCTCTCCGGCCTCCCGGCCGTGGATGCTGTTCCAGTACTGGCTGGAGGCCACCGGCATGCCGCTGATGGTGAAGAACTTGTTCAGCTCGTCAAAGGTGGCGGAGAGGCCCCCTCTCCGGGCGGCCACCACGGCGGCGCCCACCTTCATAGTCTTGTCGAAGTGGGTGCTGTAAAACAGCCGGGTCAGCAGGGCCACCAGGGTGGCGTTGGCCGAGGCGTAGTACACCGGGCTGCCCACCACCAGGCCGTCGCAGGCCTCGAATTTAGGGGCCACCTCGTTCACCAGGTCGTTGAACACGCACTTGCCCGCCTCAAAGCAGTGGCCGCAGGCGATGCACCCACGGATGTCCTTGTTCCCCACGTGGACGAGCTCGGTCTCCACTCCCTCGGCGGCGAACACCTTCTCCATCTCCCTAAGAGCCAGGGCGGTGTTGCCGTTGGGCTTGGGGCTTCCGTTGAGCATCAGTACCTTCATCACTGTCTCTCCTCTCACATGGGCCTGCGGGGGTCACGCCTCCGTCGGAGTCGTCTTTTTTGTCGTGGTCTTTTTCGTGGCGGACGGCTTGGACGCCGCCTTTTTCGCCGCGGGCTTTTTGGCCGTGGTCTTCTTTGCCGCGGACGTTTTCCCGGTGCTCTTCCCCGCCGGCTTCTTCTCCGCCTCGGAGGCAGCCGCCTCCTGAGAGGCAGTCTCCCCGGCGGCGTTCTTTTTCTTATAGCCCCCCCGCTGCTCCTCGGGGACGAAGTTGGGGCAGTCCGGGTTGATGCAGAAGGGCTTCTTGAAGCCCCGGCCCGACTTTTTGAACAGGGTGTGGCCGCAGGCGGGGCAGTTGTCTTTCACCGGCACGTCCCAGGTCATGAAATCGCACCGGCGGGCCTCGTCCTTATTGGTGTTGTTCTCGCAGCCGTAGTAGGCGTAGCCCCGCTTGGAGGTCTTTTTCAAAATCTTGCCGCCGCACTTGGGGCAGCGGCCCGGCATCTCGATGACGATGGGCTGGGTGTGGTCGCACTCCGGCCAGCCGGGGCAGGCCAAAAACCGACCGAACCGGCCCGACTTATAGACCAGGTTCCGCCCGCACTTGGGGCAGATGACGTCGGACACCTCGTCGGGGACCTTGATGCGCTCCCCGTCCAGGTCGGCCTCCGCCTGTTTGAGCTCCTTGTCAAACTCGCCGTAAAAGTCCCGCAGCAGCTGCTTCCACTGCACCTTGCCCTGCTCCACCTCGTCCAGCTGCTCCTCCATGTGGGCGGTGAAGGTGGTGTCCACGATGTCGGGGAATTTGTCCTTCATCAGGCCGGTGACCACCTCCCCCAGGGGGGTGGGGCGCAGGTTCTTGCCCTCCTTCACCACATACTCCCGGTCCATGATGGTGGAGATGGTGGGGGCGTAGGTGGAGGGGCGGCCGATGCCCTTCTCCTCCAGGGCTTTGATGAGGGTGGCCTCGGTGTACCGGGCCGGCGGCTGGGTAAAGTGCTGGGCCTTGTCAGTCTTTTGGAGGGCGACGGTCTCCCCCTCCTTCAGGTCGGGCAGCGGGGACTGTCGCTCCTCCTCGTCCTCGTCCTTGCCCTCCACGTAGACCGCCATGTAACCGGAGAACTTCACCGCCGAGTGGTTGGCCCGGAAGGTATATCCGGCGCTCTCCACGTCGATGGTCACGCTGTCGTACACCGCCGAGGACATCTGGCAGGCCAAAAACCGGCTCCAGATGAGCTTGTAGAGCCGGTACTGCTCACTGGTCAGGTCCTTCTTGATGTCCTCCGGGGTCAGCCGCACGTCGGAGGGCCGGATGGCCTCGTGGGCGTCCTGGGCGTTCCCCTTGGTCTTGTAGACCCGGGCCTTTCCGGGGTAGTAGTCTCTTCCATACCGGGAGAGGATGAAGTCCTTGGCCGCGGCGGTGGCCTCGTCGGACAGGCGCAGGGAGTCGGTACGCATATAGGTGATGAGGCCCACGGTGCCCTCGCCGGCGATGTCCACGCCCTCGTAGAGCTGCTGGGCGATGGACATGGTCCGCCGGGGGGTCATGTTCAGCTTGCGGCTGGCCTCCTGCTGGAGGGTGGAGGTGGTGAAGGGGGGCGCCGGGTTGCGCTGCTTGTCCTGCCGCTTGACCCCAGTCACCGAAAAGGGGCTACCCTTTACAGCGGAGACCACGGCGTCCACCTCGGCCTCGCTGTGGAGCTCCATCTTCTTCTCCCGGCCGTAGAAGGAGGCCCGGAAGGCGCCGGTGTTGGGGGCGACGCGCGCCAGGTCCACGTCCAGGGACCAGTACTCCTGGGGCACGAAGGCGCGGATCTCCTCCTCCCGCTCGCACACCAGCCGGGTGGCCACCGACTGGACCCGGCCGGCGGAGAGGCCCCGGCGGATCTTCTTCCACAGGAAGGGGGAGAGCTCATAGCCCACCACCCGGTCCAGCACCCGGCGGGCCTGCTGGGCGTTCACCAGGTCCATGTCGATGCTCCGGGGGGCAGCGATGGCCTCATTGACCACCTTCCTGGTGATCTCGTTGAAGGTCACCCGGCAGGTCTTGTCCTCCGGCAGGCCCAAAAGCTCCTTCAGGTGCCAGGAGATGGCCTCCCCCTCCCGGTCCGGGTCGGTGGCGAGGTACACCTTGTCGCTCTTCTTGGCCGCCTTCTTGAGGTCGTCGATGACCTCCTCCTTGCCCTTGATGGGCTGATAGTCCACCTGCAAGTCGTGCTCCACATCCACGCCGATCTTGCTCTTGGGCAGGTCCCGGACATGGCCCATGGAGGCCTTGACCTGGTAGCCCGGGCCCAGATATTTCGTGATGGTCTTGGCCTTGGCGGGCGACTCCACGATGACTAGGTTGGTTTTTGCCACAATATCCCTCCGCAATATGGAAAAGGGCGCGTGAAGCGGGAAAAAGCCGGCTTTGAGGGGCGGGCCGCCCCCTCCGGTCCAGGCGCGCCGGAGGCCCGGCGCACCCTCTTTTTCCTGTTTCACGCTTCCTTTTCCTTCAGTCTGTTCTCAGCAGGACGAGGGCCTCGAACCGCTTGCCCGGCCGCTCCTCCACATAGCCCCGCAGCTGGAGCATGGTGAGGGCGGAGAGCACCCGCCGGGCGGGTATGCCGGTGGCCTCCACCAGTTCATCCGGGTGGAGGGTGCGCCCGCCCAAGGCCAGCAGGATGTCCCGCTCGTCGTCGGTCCAGGCTCCGTCCCCTTCTTTTAAGGTAATATATGCCCTCTTTTGCCCCTTGTCAACCTCTTTCTCCGGACTTTGGCCACGGTTTTTCTCCACACGGGGCGGTTTTTCTCCCGTTTTCTCCCCCGTTTTTCCCTCTAATACCGCCTCCAGCCGCTCCGCCTCGTCCTCGGCGGACAGGGGTTCGGCCTCCCGCAGGCGGTGGGGATAGAGCAGGGCGAACTCGCTCAGCACGTCCTCCGCCGAGAGGATCAGCTTGGCCTCGCCCCGCTGGATGAGCTTGTTGGTGCCCCGGCTCATGGGCGCGTCGGCCGGGCCGGGGAAGGCAAAGACCTCCCGGTTCTGCTCCAGGGCCAGCCGGGTGGTGATGAGGGTGCCGCTCCCCTCGCCGGCCTCCACTGCCGCCACGCCTAGGGACAGCCCGCTGATGATGCGGTTGCGGACCGGGAAATGCCACCCCTCGGGCTCGGTGCCGGGCGGGTACTCGCTGATGAGGGCGCCCACGGCGGCCACATCGTCGTAGAGGTCCCGGTTCTGGGGTGGGTAGTGCACATCCACGCCCCCGCCCAGCACCGACACCACCCGTCCGCCGCCGGCGAGGGCGCCCTTCAGGGCGGTGCAGTCGATGCCCTGGGCTATGCCGGAGACCAGCAGCACCCCCCGCCGGGCCAGGTCCAGTCCCAGCCGCCCCGCCATGCGCACGCCGTAGGGCGTGGGCCGCCGGGAGCCCACCACCGCCACGGCCAGCTCCTCGTCAAAGGAGAAGAGCTGGCCCTTCACATAGAGCACGCAGGGCGGATAGGGGATCTGCCGCAGCCGCTCAGGGTACTCGGCGTCCTGGAAGGTGAGCACCCGCACCCCCAGCCGCTCACAGTCGGCCAGGATCCGCTCCGCCCCGTCCAAGGATTTGTCCTCCAGCGCCTGCCTAGCCTGGCCCGGCAGGCCGGTGAGCTCGTACTCCCCCGGGTCGGCGAAATAGGCGCTCTCCGGCGTGCCGAAGTGCTCCAGCAGCCGGAACGCGGCCTCGTGCCCCACTCCGCTCCGGGTGGTGAGCCAGATCCAGTACTTCAGGGATGCCACAGGACTCGCCCTCCTTCTCGTTCTCTCTGTCCGGGGCTAGAGCCGCTCCCGCCCCATCTCCCACAGGACCACGGCGGCGGCCACGGCGGCGTTCAGGGACTCACACCGCCCCAGCATGGGAATTTTGACGGTCTGGCGGCAAAGCGCCAGCGCTCGGGGGGAGACCCCTCTCCCCTCGCTGCCAATGACCACGGCGGCGGCGGACAGGTCTACTTCCCGCACATCCACGGTGTCCTCCCGCAGGGCCGTGGCGTAGAGGGGGATCCCCGCCGCGGCCAGCCGCTCCGCCGCGGCGTCCAGCTCCAGCTCCCACACCGGCAACCGGAAGGCCGCCCCCATGGTGGCCCGCACCGTCTTGGGGGAAAAGGGGTCGGCGCAGCTGTTTGCCAGCAGCAGGCCGGCGGCCCCGAAGGCGTCGGCGGTCCGCCAGATGGTACCCAGGTTCCCCGGGTCCTGCACCCCGTCCAGCACCAGGTACCGGCCGCCGTCCAGCCGCTCCGGCGGGGTCAGGTCGGGCTGGCGGCAGACCGCCAGCATCCCCTGGGGGCTCTCTACCGTGGAGACCGCCGCCAGCAAATCCGCCGGGACCGTCACCTGCCGCACCCCGCCGGGCACGGCAAAGGGCATCCGCGCACCCTCCGCCGTGACGAGGATCTCCAGCGGCACGCCCCACCGGATGGCCTCCCCCACCAACTTGGGTCCCTCGCAGAGGAAGGCCCCCTCGATCCGGCGGAAGCTGCGGGAGGCGCCCAGCTTCCGCAGGCGGGCCACCAGCGGGTTGTGCCTGCTCGTGATGTGCTCCACGCGTTCTCCTCTCCTTCCGCCGGCCATCCCGGGCGCAGGCCCGGCCGCTTACAGGTCGTGGAGGTGCTCCAGGGCCTCGTTTCCGCCCAGGGCTGCCACCACATCCCCCGATTCAATCACATAGTCGCCGCCGGGAGCCACGTTCATCTCCCGGCTCTTCTTCCGCACGGCAATGATGTTGACTCCATACTTCGCCCGCACATCCAGCTCCTTGATGGTATGTCCATACCAGGCGGAGGGCGCCTCGATCTCCACGATGCCATAGTCCTCCGAGAGCTCAATGAAGTTGATCACGTTGGAGCCGGACAGCCCGTGGGCCAGCTTGATGCCCATTTCATGCTCCGGGATGACCACCCGGTCCGCGCCGATCTTCTCCAGCACCTTCCGGTGGACCCGGCTCTGGGCCTTGCAGATGACCTGCTTGATGCCCAGGTCCTTCAGGTTCAGGGTGATGAGGGCGCTGTTGCCCACATCGCCCCCCGCCGCCACCACGGCACAGTCGTAGTTGCGCACGCCCAGGGCCCGGAGGACCACCGGGTCCCTGGCATCCCCGGTCACCGCATGGGTGACCCGGTCGGCCACCCGCTGTACGCTCTCCTCCGAGGCGTCGATGGCCAGCACCTCGTGGCCCAGAGCACACAGCTCCGTAGCGACCGCTTCTCCAAATCGGCCCAGGCCGATGACAACAAAGGTCTTCATACTGAATGACACTCCTTATCCGATCATAATATCAACCGTGGGATACTTGATTTTCGCATTCTTTTGGCGGTTCACCAGGAAGGCCACCGAGAAGGACATGATGCCTACCCGTCCCAGATACATCAGTGCAATCAAAATCGACTGGGAGAAGGCGGTCAGCGAGGGGGTGATACCCGTAGTCACGCCCACTGTGCCCATGGCCGATGCCACCTCGTAGGCGGTATCTAAGTAGGAGAAGGGCTCAATGGTGGAGATCACCATAGAGCTGGCCAGGAACAGGAACACCACCATCAGGACCAGGGTCATGGCGTCCATGACCCGCCGGTAGGAGATGCTCCGCCCCCGGATGGTGACCTGCTCCCGTCCCGCCAGGCTGGCCCGGAAGGCCAGCAGCAGCACAGCTACCGTTCCGGTCTTGACGCCACCGGCCGTAGAGCCGGAGGAACCGCCCACCAGCATCAGGATGACCGACAGGGCCTTGCTGGAGTCCTGAAGGCCGCCCTGGCCGATGGAGTCAAAGCCCGCGGTGCGCAGGGTGATGGACTGGAAGAGGGAGTTGAGTCCTTTCTGCCAGAAGGGCATGTCCCCCAGCGTGGCAGGATTGTCGTGCTCCACAATAAAGAAGAACAGCCCACCCACCACCAGGAGCATAGCCGTCATAGTGAGGACCATTTTGGTGTAGAGGGAGAACTTTTTCCAGCTCCGGTGGACCCAGATGTCCTCCCAGACAAAGAAGCCCAGGCCGCCGATGACGATGAGGGCCCCGGTCACCAGGAGGACCACCGGGTCGTCATTGTAGGAGATAAT
>DVHW01000107.1 GCA_018711785.1 Candidatus Galloscillospira excrementavium | reverse complement strand
TGTACCGGGAGCAGGCGGAGGAGCTGCGGACAGAGCGGGAAGGCCGGAAAAGCTGAAGGGCCGGGCCGGGACGACTCGACCAGGTTGGGGCCCCCACACGAGCCCAGCGAAGCGGGTCGTGCGGGGAGAGGCGGAGCAGCGGAATGAGAGAGGTCTGCCGCGTATGCGGCGGAGCGAAGCACCTCGAAAAAGTGTCTCGCCACTTTTTCGAGCGGGATGCGGCCCGCGGCAGCGCGCTGGCGGACCTGCGTGGGAGGGCCCACCCGCACGTTTGCGGGCCGAGAAGTGTTTTTTCCGAGGCAAACAAGGTGAATTGCCCTGTAAGGGCAAGAGAAGGCCCTCTGGAGGGTGTCCCCGGAAAAACCGACTGGACTTTTTTCGCGTCTGCGGACGCGAACTCTGCGAGGCTTTTTGACGGACTTCCGTCTGCCGCGTCTGCGGCGGGCGAGGCAGGATGGAGCGGATGAAAAATCAAGGAGGGGTCATGGGATGGACATCAGCAAGGAAGCGGACGTGAACCGGGAGGCAGAGGTGAGCCCGGGGGAGCTGGAGCGGGTCAACGCCTTCAGCAAGAAACCGCTGGAGGCGGACGAGGTGTATCTGTTCTCGGTGCGGCTGTGCGACAACGAGGTGGACCGGGACGGGGAGCGGTTTGGCCGGGAGGCCCTGGAAAAGCTGGGGGAGCTCTTCGTGGGCAAGAGCGGCATCTTTGATCACCAGTGGAGCGCCAGGGGACAGACCGCCCGCATCTACCGGACCGAGGTGCTGGAGGAGCCCAATGTGCTCACCAGGGCGGGGGACCGGTACTGCTACCTGAAGGGGTACGCCTATATGTTGCGCACCGAGGGAAACCGGGAACTCATCGCCGAGATCGAGGGCGGCATCAAGCGGGAGGTCAGCGTGGGCTGCGCTGTGGAGCGCGCGGTGTGCTCGGTGTGCGGCGAGGAGCAGGGGGGCGAACACTGCCACCACGTGCGGGGCAGGACCTACAACGGGAAGCTGTGCTGGGCCGAGCTCACCGGGGTCACCGACGCCTATGAGTGGTCCTTTGTGGCGGTGCCCGCCCAGCCCAGGGCGGGGGTCATAAAGGGCCTGGGCCGCTCTGGCGGGGCGGCGGGGAGCCTGAGGGAGCTGGCGGCGCCCTGGCCCGAGCGGCAGAGAGAGCTGGCGGAGCTGGAGCGGGAGGCCGAGCTGGGCCGGCGGTACCTGGCCGGACTGCGCCGGGAGGTGGCCCGGCTGGGGGGCCTGGCGCAGAAGGGCCTGGGGACAGAGACCCTGCTCCGCATCGCCGGGGCCCTGGGCGAGGAGGAGCTGCTGGAGCTCAAGCGGGCCTATGAGGCCCAGCTGGAGGGGCGGTTCCCGGTCCGGACCCAGCTGCCCCGGAGAGGTGGCGGAGAGACCCGGAAAGAGGACGGGGCATTCCTGATCTGAACGGCGAAACCACCCCGTGCCCCTGCGGGGGCGCGGGCGGAATAAAAAGGAGGAACGAGAGATGAGCAAACTTTCCTGTGAGGGCATCGGCGAGATGGTGGTCACCCTGCCGGCGGCCGACGGCGTGGCGGGGGGCCAGGTGGTGACCCTGGGTGAGGACGGCCAGGTGGCCGCCTGCGCCAGCGGCCAGCGGCCCTGCGGCGTGGCCCTGGAGCCCAGAGGGGGCTGCGCCGCAGTGCAGGTGGGCGGCTTTGCCCGGGTGGCGTGCAGCGACAGCACGGTGAAGCCCGGCTTTGTCACCCTGTGCGGCGACGGCAAGGGCGGCGTGAAGAAGGCGGGGCAGAGCGACACGGGCGGCGAGTTCCTGGTGGCCATGGCGGACGGGACCACCGCCACCATCCGGCTGTGACCGGCGCACCCGCCACGAGAAAAAAGGAGGACATGAGATGACCTATCACTGTGACAGCGTGAGACTGGAAAAGGGCATGTATCAGGAGGCGGGGCGCTCCTTCACCCAGGTGCTGGAGCACTGCGACCCCAGCGAGCAATACCGGGGCACCCCCCTGGAGGGGCTGGACGCCTATCAGCGCCAGCTCAAGCGGTTCGACATCAGGGTGCGGGGCGCGGGCAGCGACCCGGTGGAGAAGTTCTTCCGCACCAGCGAGTCCGCCGTGCTCTTCCCCGAGTACATCGCCCGGTCGGTGCGGCAGGGCATGGAGGAGGACGACCTCCTGCCCGCCATCACCGCCACTGTGACCCAGGTGGAGGGGATGGACTACCGCTCCATCGCCTCGGAGCCCGACCAGGACCAGAAGGAGCTCAAGCGGGTGGAGGAGGGGGCCGAGATCCCCCAGACCCAGATCAAGACCAAGGCCAACCTGGTGCAGCTCCACAAGCGGGGGCGGATGCTGGTGGCCTCCTACGAGGCGGTCCGCTACCAGAAGCTGGACCTGTTTTCGGTGACTTTGCGGCAGATCGGTGCCCACATCAGCCGGATGCACCTGGAGGACGCCATCGACGTGCTGCTGAACGGCGACGGCAACGAGAACCCGGCGGAGTCCTTCACCGTGGGCACCAAGCCCATCGGCGGCGAGGGCAGCACCTTTGATTACAGCACCCTGGTGGACTTCTGGGCCCAGTTCGCCCCTTATGAGATGAACACCCTCCTGGTGCCCGGGGACGTGCTGGTGTCCCTGCTGAAAATGTCCGAGTTCCGGGACCCCATGGCGGGGCTGGACTTCCAGGGCAGCGGCAGGCTCATCACCCCCCTGGGGGCCCAGCTGCTGCGCACCTCCGCTCTGGCTAGCGGCACCCTTATCGGTCTGGACCGCAACTACGCTCTGGAGATGGTGAAGAGCGGCGAGGTGACGGTGGAGTACGACAAGCTCATCGACCGGCAGCTGGAGCGGGCCGCCATCACCAGCATCAGCGGGTTCGCCAAAATCTACGAGGACGCCGCCAAGGTGCTGGAGGTGTGATGGAGGAGAAGATCCTGAAGCTGGCCATGGACCTCTCCGGCGCCGGCGAGGCACGGGAGGAGACCCTGAAGCTCCTGTGCGCCCAGGCCGCCGAGGAGCTGGCCGGGCGGCTGCGGGAGGGCCTTTCGGCGGAGGACTGCGGCAGCGCCTTCCCGGTGGCGGCGGCGTGGCTGGCCCTGTCCCTGCTGCGGGGCGGCGAGAGCGCGGATGGGGTGGAGAGCTTCTCCGCCGGGGACCTGACCATCCGCCGGGCGGAGGGCGGCGCCGCGCTGGAGGACGCCGCCGGCCTGCGCCGGCAGGCGGAAGAGGTCATGGGGCCCTACCTCCGGGACCGGGCATTCTCCTTCCGGGGGGTGCCGGGATGACGCTGGAGGGGCTGCTGGAGCGGTACGGACAGGCCGTCACCCTCCACCCGGCGGGGGAGGGCGCGGCCGTGGAGGTCCGGGCCTTTGTCCAGCCGGTGCGGGAGAGAGGGGAGGGGTGGAGAGACACCCTCCCCACCCCCCTGGGCCTGCGGCGGCGGGAGCGCCTGCTCTACCTGGGGACGGCCCAGCCGCCGGAGGGGGGCTGGGCGGAGTACCTGGGGCGGGCCTATGATGTACAGACCGCCCGGCCCATTTATGTGGGGGAAAGGCTCTCCCACTGGTGGGCCATGCTGGAGCCCAGAGATGAGGAGGGAGAGGCGTGACG
Organism: Candidatus Galloscillospira excrementavium; assembly: GCA_018711785.1. Lineage (GTDB taxonomy): Bacteria > Bacillota > Clostridia > Oscillospirales > Oscillospiraceae > Galloscillospira_A > Galloscillospira_A excrementavium. The sequence goes on along the minus strand of DVHW01000107.1, from coordinate 17,575 downwards.
GGACTGGACCAGATCCGGGAGAGCATGACCGAATACCTGCGGCAGGCGGGGCTGGACGCCCTCTCCGCCTATCCGGCCCGGCAGAGGACGCGGACGGACGCCCCGGCGGCCGCCGTGTCCATCCGGGGCTTTGAGGGCGGACCGGCGGGCTTCCGGGACTACCTGGGGGAGCGGTACAACGCCCAGCAGGGGCGCTGGGAGGAGCTGTACGGAAGGCGGATGCGCATCACCTTCGGCATCGACCTGTACGCCGGGGCGGAGGGGGGCGAGGCGCTGCAGAAGGCCTTCGACACCCTGGCCCAGGCCCTCCAGCAGGGGGGACCGGCGGGGCTGAAGCCGTTGGAGCTCTCGGCGGGGGAGATGGCCTGGGACAGCGCCGCCGGGCTGCTCAAGTACCCGGCGGAGGCGGTGTGCGAGGCCTACCTCTACGCCGTGGCCGACGAGGGCGGGGCCTTCCTGGACTTTATCGTGAGAGGAGAGAGAACACAGTGAGCAGTGTGACGATCCATGAGCGGCCGGGGGTGTACTCGGCCTACGACGCGTCCTCGGTGGTCCGCGGCCGGGGCGGGAGCCGGACCGTGGCCATCGCCGCCAAGAGCGAGGGCGGCACGGCGGGGACGCTGTACCGGCTGGGCCGGTACGAGGAGGCGGTGACCGCCTTCGGCGCGGGGGACAGCCTGACCGGGCTGGTGCGGCTTTTGTTCCTCAACGGCGCGGGGGCGGTGCTGGCCGTGCCGGTGGAGGAGGACGACGAGTACGAGGCGGCCTTCGCCCTGCTGGCCGCGGAGGAGGACGTGGCGGTGACAGTGTGCGACAGCGCCACCCTCACAGTGCAGCAGGATTTGCGGGACAGCGTGGAGGAGGCCTCCGGCGCGCGGCGGGAGCGCATCGCCGTGGTGCCCGGGGGCGCCGGTGAAACGGCGGCCCAGCTGGCCCAGCGGGCGGGGGACATCAACTCCGAGCGGGTGGTGCTGGCCGCCCCCTGCGAAAAGAGCGGCACGGCGGGCTCCGTGGCCGCCGCCGTGGCCGGGGTCATCGCCGGGGAGAGCGATCCGGCGCTGCCCTTGGGGGGCGCGGAGGTGCTGGGCCTGGGCGAGCTGGAGAGGAGCTTTGACGACAACGAGCTGGACACCCTCATCCTGGGCGGCGTGACCGCCCTGGAGCAGTCGGGGGGCGAAACGACGGTGGTGCGGGGCATCACCACCCGCACCAAGACCGGAGAGGCGGCCGACGCCACCTGGCGGGAGCTGAGCACCATCCTCATCGTGGACGAGGTCATCCCCGGCATCCGCAACGCCCTGCGCAGCCGCTTCCGCCGGGCCAAGAACACCGAGCAGAGCCGGGGGGCCATCCGCTCCCAGGTGGTGCTGGAGCTGGAGGACCGGCTGAGCCGGGAGATCATCACCGGCTACGACAACGTGACGGTGACGGCCAGCGAGGCCGACCCCACGGTGTGCCTGGTGGAGTTCTCCTTTACGGTGACCCACGGCGTCAACCAGATCTGGCTGACCGCGCACATCAGCGTGTAAGGGGGAGAGAGCATGAAGATCGCGGGATTTCCCACCAGCAGCGACATCTACCTGGAGGTGGAGGGCAAAAAGGTGGCGGTGGTCCAGAGCTACTCCGCCCGGACCCGCCGGGACAGCACGGCGGTGGAGGCCTTCGGCGAGCGGGAGCCGGTGGCCACCATCCCGGGAGCGCGCAGCCACGTCATCGAGCTGACCAGGCTCTACGCCACCGACGAGGCCATTCAGGACGGCATCAACTTCCACGACCTGGAGGACTTCAGCCTGGTCATCTGCAAGCCGGACCGGAAGATCATCTACGCCGGGTGCCAGTGGAGCGACATCGCCGAGACCGGGGCACTGGGGGCCATGGTGGTGGAGAAGATCACCATCGTGGCGGCCCGGCGGCTGGAGGTGGCGGCCGGATGACAGGGGAAGAATCCTCCCTGCTCTCCGGGCGGCGGAGGCTGAAGCTGGAGGACGGACGGAGCCTGCGGCTGCTCTCCGCCATGGAGGTGCTGGAGGCCCGGCGGGAGGCCGAAGAACTTTGCCGGAACGGGCGGGAGCGGGCCCTGTGCGCCAACGCCTGCCTCCTGGCCCGGGCGCTGGAGCGGGACGGCAGGCCCGTCTTCCCCGACGGGGAGGCCGCCCTGCGGGGCATGACCGCCGGGGAGATCGCCCAGCTGGCCGGGCGGTGGGCCCGGTTCGACGGGGAGGAGAACCCCTCCCCGTCGGCGGGAGAGGGGCGGGTGGACGCCATAAAAAAAGGCTGGAGCGCACGAGCGAGGAGCGCCTTCGCTGGCGTGTGCTCCGGATTTTTCAGGCGCTGCCCACCGAAAAGCGGGCCCGGGAGATGACGGACCGGGACTACCTGTGGTGTGCCCTCAACCTGCTGTTGGACGAGGAGGAGGAGCTTTCCCGGCTGTGTCCGGAGTGCCGGGCTCGGGCCGAGGCGGAGCGCTGCCCGGTCTGCGGCCGGGAGACAACCGGGGACGGCGTGGGGGAGAACGCCTCCTTTGACCGGGAGCGGTATGAGCGGCTGCGGCGGGGGGAGATGGCATGACAGACTATCTGGAGTGGCTCCTGGACGGACAGGGGCCGGAGGACGAGGAGGACGGGGAGACCCTGGCGTGGTGTGGGGCGGCCCTGGACAGACTGGCGGTCCGGCGGACAGAGGATGGGGCGGACGAAGGACGCGGGACAGAGCTGTCCCGTGTCAGCGAAGGTCCGACATCGAGCGCCGTTTCCGGCGGCAGGGCGGAGAAAGCCACGGCAGAGGACGGGGCAGAGGGCTCCGCCCCGTCGATAGTGGAGAACCTGCGCCGGGCGGCGGACTGGAGAGGGCAGGCGGCGGACCTCCTGCGGACGGCAGGGGGTGCGGCGCGCCCGGAGGACGGGGCAACTGCGGGTATTATTCCGGCGGCGGGGGACCGTTCGGCGGCAGAGAGGCTCTACCGGGAGCTGGCCCAGAGCGGGCGGGTGGAGCGGATGGGGCGGCAGACGGACGCCCCATCCGCCGGGATAGAGCTGTCCCGGCCGGTGGGGCAGGCGAGTGTTGCCCCGGATGGGGCGAACAGGGCCGGAGGCTGGACGCCGGAGGCGCTGGACCGGGTGTTCCAGCGGGACGCCCGGCGGTATGACGGGGGATTTACCCTCTACTGAGAAAGCGGGGAGAGGACAGAATGGCAGAGCTGGCGGCGATGCGCTACAAGGACTATGTGTGGCCCCACAACCCCAGGGTGTACACCATCGAGTACCACCGGGACATGGCGGTGCAGAAGTTCCCCATGGGGGTCTACCACCTCCAGGACCTGGGGCGGAGCTACCGGGTGCTGAAGGGAGAGGGGGAGTTCGTGGGACCGGAGGCCTACGACCAGTTCAAGGAGCTGGCCACCCTCTTTTACGCCGGGGGGACCGGGCCCCTCATCCACCCGGTATGGCAGCCGGCCAGCGCCTACTTCGTGGAGCTCTCCCTGCGGCAGGAGCCCCGGCCGGACTACGTGAGCTACACCTTCACCTTCTGGGAGGGCCCGTCGGAGACACCGGGCCTGAAGGAGTACGGGACGGGACAGGCAGGAGAGAGCGCGGACGGCGGGGCGGGGAGCGCCGGTATAGAAGCGGAGAGTGCCGCCGGTTCTGCCGTCCGCCACACGGTGCGCCGGGGGGAGACCCTGTGGGGCATCGCCCGGGAGTACGGCGTGGGCCTGGCGGAGGTCATCGCCCTCAACCCCCAGATCAAAAACCCGAACCTCATCTACCCGGGCGAGGAGGTGCGGGTGAAGTGACCTTCTATCTGACCGGGTACGACAGGCGGAAGTGGGAGCTGCCGGAGGCCCTGTCCTGGACCCTGAGCTACGGGACCGGGACCCCCTGCGACAGCTTTGAGGTGCGCTGCCCCTGGGGGACGGCGGTGGACGGCGCATTGTCCGACGCGGTGGAGTTCACCGCCGTGGAGGACGGAGAGGTGCTGTTCCGGGGCAGGGTGGACGAGTACGAGCTGACCTGGGACATGGACGGCTGTGCGCTGGAGGTATCCGGCCGGGGCATGGCGGCCCTGCTGCTGGACAACGAGGCCGAGAGCGCCGACTACCAGGTGGCCACCCTGGAGGACATCCTGCGGGACCATGTGGAGCCCTACGGCATCCGGGTGGCGGAGAAGGCCGACTTCCCGGCGGTGCCGGGCTTCTCGGTGGAGAGCGGGGAGAGCGAGTGGCAGGTGCTGCGCTCCTTCGTGCGGTACTACGGCGGCGTGGAGCCCCGATTCGACCGGACCGGGGCGCTGGTGCTCTCGCCCTGGGGCGCGCAGCGGCGGCTCACCCTGGACAGCGAGACAGCGGCCCTGGCCTGGCGGTGGCGGGAGGAGCGGTACGGCGCGCTCTCCGAGGTGCTGGTGCGGGACCGGGTGCGCAAGACCACCCAGACCGTCCGGGATGAGGAGTTTTACCGCCGGGGCGGCCGGTGCCGCAGGGTGATTACCATGCCGGGGCGGAGCACCGGGGACGCCATGCGGTACAGCGGGGCCTATCAGATCGCCGAGGCGAAGAAGGGGCGGCTGGCGCTGGAGGTGACGGTGTCGGGCACCTTTGCCGCCTGGCCGGGGGAGGAAGTGGATCTGGCCCGGGACACCCCCGCCCTCACCGGGGCGTGGCGGGTGGCCCGGGCCGAGAGCCGGATGGGGATGGACGGGGGGAGCACCCGGCTGACCCTGGAGCGGCGGGAGGATTAGAGAGGAGCGGTGTACATGTGGCTTTCCGGACAGAGCCGGAGGCGGCGGGACAGGCTGGGGGAGGCCCAGGCGGGCTTCGCCACCATCGGGGGAAAGGACACCGGCGTCTACCTGGACGGGGAGCGGCGGGCCATGGCGGTCTACGCCCCGGGGGGCTATCAGTGGACCCCGGCGCCCGGGCAGGAGGTGCTGGTGCTGAAAAACGCCGGCGCCGGGCCGGCCTACTGTGTGACTGCCGCCCGGGCCGAGGGGGAGGGCACGCCGGGGGAGGTGCGCATCTCCTCCGGGCCGGGCAACGCGGCGGTGCGGCTGGGAAACGACGGCACGGTGGAGCTGATGGGCCGGGTGCTCATCAACGGCGTGCCCATTGAGAGCCTGTTTGACGGAGAGTAGGGGGAGAAGATGGAACTGATGCTGCGGGATGGGGACTACCTGCCCGACGGGACGGGGGGCGTGCGCCGGGCTGAGGGGAGCGACGGACTGCTGCAGCGGGTGCTGTGGAAGCTGACCGCGCGGCGGGGGAGCTTCCCCTTTTTGCCCGAGCTGGGGAGCCAGCTGCACCGGCTGCCCCGGTGCAGGGCCAGCCAGCGGCAGGGCCTGGCGGAGCAGTACGTGGCCGAGGCCCTGGCGGGGGAGGACGGGCTGAGCATCGAGTCGGTGGAGCTGGCCGGCGACGGGGACCGGGCGCTGCTGACCGTACGCCTGACCTGGAACGGCACCGGCCTGACCGCCGCCGTGGCGCTGGAGGGATGACATGAAGACAGTGGAAGAGATCTACGGCGCACTGTGCGCCGACTTCGCCCAGCGGACCGGCCTGGAGGCCGGTGGCGACGGGGACCTGGCGGTGCGGCTCTACGCCGTGGCCGCCCAGGTGCAGGCCCTCTATGTCCAGGCCGACTGGGTGGGGCGGCAGTGCTTCCCCCAGACGGCGGCGGGGGAGTTTCTGGACCGGCACGCCCAGCTGCGAGGCCTGGCTCGGCGGCAGGCCGCCCAGGCGGAGGGGACCATCCGCTTCCAGTGCGACGCGGCGGCGTCCTCCGACCTTGACATCCCGCTGGGGACGGTGTGCATGACCGCGGGGCTGGTGCGGTTTGAGACTACCGAGGCGGCGGTGCTGGGTGCGGGGGAGACCTATGTAGACGTGCCCGCCCGGGCGGTGGAGCCGGGGACGGGGGGCAATGTGGCCGCGGGGAGCATCCTGACCATGGCGGTGGCGCCGGTGGGGGTGAGCCGGTGCACCAATCCCGCCCCGTTTACCGGCGGGACTGGGACCGAGGGGGACGAGGAACTGCGCCAGCGGGTGCTGGAGACCTTCCAGCGCCTGCCCAACGGGGCCAACGCCGCCTTCTACCAGCAGGGGGCCCTGTCCTACCCCGGCGTGGCGGCGGCGGTGGTGCTGCCCCGGAGCCGGGGCACCGGCACGGTGGACGTGGTGGTGGCCACGGCGGAGGGCGTACCGGAGGAGGAACTGCTGGACGGGCTGGAGGCGTGGTTCGACGAGCGGCGGGAGATCGCCGTGGATGTGGCCGTCCGGGCCCCGGAGACCCAGACGGTGAACCTGTCCCTCTCGGTGAAGGCCGCGGAGGGGGCGGACTTTGACGACGTGTCCGGCCGGGTGGAGGCGGCCATCGAGAACTGGTTTGGCGGGGAGCGGCTGGGGCAGGACGTGCTCCTGGCCCGGCTGGGGGCCCTGCTGTTCTCGGTGGACGGGGTGGCCAACTACGCCATCACCGTCCCGGCGGCCGACGTGGCGGTGGACGAGGATGTGCTGCCGGTGCTGGGGACGCTGAGTATCGGGGAGATGACGTGATGGGCTACGGGGACTATCTGAAGGACTTGCTGCGGCCCCTGGGGGTGTACCGGCTGGAGGGCACCATCAACGGCGGGGAGCTGGAGGCCGTGGGGGCGGGCCTGGACGGCGTGGCGGCGGCGCTGGAGGAGACCGAGCGGGAGATGCTGCTGGACACGGCGGAGGGGGCGGGCCTTGCGGCGGTGGAGGCGCTGCTCACCCGCGCGCCGGTGGCGGACACCCTGGAGCGCCGCCGGGCGGCCCTGGCGGCCCTGCTGCGCATCGGCGGGGACAGCTTCACCCTCGCGGCCATCAACGACACCCTGAAGGGCTGCGGGCTCAACGCCCTGGCCCATGAGACCGGCACGCCGGGCCAGGTGCAGGTCACCTTCCCCGACGTGCCCGGCATCCCCGACGGGTTCGAGGAGATGCGGAAGATCATCGAGGACATCCTGCCCTGCCACCTGGCGGTGGAGTACGTGTACTGGTACATCACCTGGGCCATGATGGAGGAGAGATTCGACACCTGGGGAGACATCGAGGCGCTGGGGCTGACCTGGGGCGAGCTGGAGAAACTGGTGGAGTGAGACTTTCGAACAAGTGCGAGCACTTGTTCGAGAAGGCTGCGGCGTGCGCGCCGCGAACTCTACGAGGTTTTTTGACAAACAGAAAGGCCCGCCGCGGACGAACTTGTCCGCGGCGGGCCTTTTTCTGCGCTGGGGGTCAGTCGTAGAGCTCTTCGAAGGGGATGGTGGTCATGTCCAGGGAGAAGTCGTAGCTCTCCCACGCCTCCGGGACGGGGCTGGTGTAGAGCAGGCGGCCGTCGGCGGAGTACCCCCGGGCTACGGGAGGTGAAATGTGGGAGAGCCAATCGATGGGGGCGGACAGGAGAAAACAGTCCTCCACCGGCTGGGTAGAGCGGACGGAGCACAGGGCAAAGCGGTCGCCGGTCCACTCGTAGTCCGTAAAAACCAGGTAGACCGGGAAGAGCAGCTCCACCTCCGCGATCTCGGGGTCATTGCGGAGCACCAGGAGGGGATCTGTGGTCCGGTAACTGGGGGCGGAGAACGCCAGGGGGAGGGCAGGGTCGTTTTGGACGGAGGCCAGTGAGCCGGTCTCCCAGGCCAGGCCATCCGGGCGCACAGACTCCAGAGCGTACCAGTCCCCGCTGCGGACCAAATAGTACCGGTCATCAGAATCGGAGCGCCCCTCCCCGTAGGGCTCTGTGCCCGGTATGTCGGCCAGGACCTCCCCGGGGCCGAAGAAGTTTTTCCGTTCGGTGGCCCGGCGGGCCAGCTCCGCCGTGGGGATGGGGAAGTCCAGGGCGGCGTAGAGCGCCAGGAGGGCCAGGGGGAGGAGCAGGGCGTCCCGCAGGAGCTTCTGCCGCCGTGTGAGAGTGCGCCGAGGGCGCTTGGGGCGGTCAGCCATCGGACTCGCCTCCTCTCAGGGGGATGGTGAGATAGATCTCGTTTTTCCCGTAGCGGTCGAAGATCAGGGTGATCTCGCTGGCCTCGGCGGGGATGGAGTTGACTGCAGCTATGTAGTGGGTACGGAAGGGGGAACTGAAGCCGCTCCATACCGACAAGGTGCCATCGTAGTCCGGCTCCTCCCAGGAGGGGTGGCGGTTACCCAGGTCATCTACCGCCCATACCCCGTCATCCAGGTAGGGGTTCCGGAGCCAGGGGTTTAAATGGAGGGCATGGATGGTACAGTAGAGGCTGAGGGAGGAATCCCGCTGCTGGACCACGGTCCGCTCCACGGTGAAGGTGTAGTCCTCCGTGGAGACGAAGGCACCGCAGTCAAAGTCAGCCACCACCGTGGCCTCCTCCGCCTCGTTCAGAAGGAATTCGTCATAAGGCTGCCGGGACCAGAGAGAGGACAGCAGATCAGGGGATAAAATGTAGGGGACAAAGATAAGAAGAGCGGTTGCCGCGGCCACAGCACAGAGTAGCCGGTGCACCCAGATCTGGACCCAGCCCAGGAGGGGGCTGTGGGCCGCGTCCAGGGCGCGGCCCAGCTCTGCGGGGTCCCCCATGGCGGCTGCGGCCCGGTCCCCCGCCTCGAAGAGGGGCAGGTTGGGCTGGCGGTCCAGGATGGCCCGGTACCGGTCCTCCAGGTGGGCCATGAGCTCGGCGCGGATGGCGGGGTGGTCGGGGCGGAAGCGGACGTGGGCGCAGACCTGGTCGCAGTAGCGGGAGAAGTGTTCTTCCGGGTTGGGCATAGGGATACCTCCTTTCCGCGGACAGCGGGTTTTTGCCGGGTTGGGGAGGGAAATTCAGTTTAACGGGCGGAGGGGTCACAGGACGCGATTAAATTGCCGCCCGCGTCGTAGGCCCGGCACCAGATGAGGATGGAGCCGCCGAGGACGGTGGGGTCGTCGGGGCTGTGGGGCATGAGGGCGGACACCGGCTCCCCCACCCAGACGCCGTTTTCAGCGGGGGACCAGATGATGGGCACCGCCCGCTCTGCATAGACGGCCTGGGGGTCCTCCCAGCCCCCCGCCACCAGCAGCTCCCCCTCCAGGCGGACAGCGGCGGGGTCGTCGCAGACGGCCAGGGGGACGGTCTGGACGTAGGTGTCCGTGTCCCCGATGTCGTAGTCGTCCCGCCAGACCTCGCCCGGGTCCCACCAGGTGGAGCGGGCGGTGGCGAAGGTGAACAGAGGGGCGCTGCCGACGGGGTCGGAGGACCAGAGCCAGTCCACCGTCCACAGGAAGCCGGCGGTGCGCTCCAGCTCCGCCAGGGCGTACCCCTCGCCGCGGCGGAGCACCGCCCAGGCGTCCTGCTCGGTGTAGCCCTCGTCCAGATGGACCTCCCCGGTGGCCAGCAGCTGGCCGGGGGCCAGGAAGCGGGCGGTCTCCGCCTGGCGGCAGGCCAGGGCGGCGGTGGGCATGGGCTGCCCCAGGGAGAGCCACAGCACCCACAGCCCGGCCGCCAGGGCCAAAACGCTGAGGGCCAGGAGAAGGCGGGGGAGGATGTAGAAGCGGAAGCGGCTCACGGGGCGCTCACCTCCTGGTCCAGGGTGACGGCAAAGGCGACCGCCGCCCCGTCGGCGGTGGACACGGTGATGGTGAATGCCTCGGCCCCGGGGGTGGGGTCTGACAGGCGCAGACAGCCGGAGACCCCCAGCAGGTACGCCTCCCCGGTGCTGAAGTAGCCGCCTCCGGAGCCGCCGGCGTCGTCGGTATAGGTCACGGAGAGGGCGCTGTCCTCCGGCGTCGGGAGCCAGGGGGCGCCGGACGTGATGGTGAGGGGCACCTGGAGCTGGAGGAAGTCCTCCGCCAGAGCGTCGAACACGTGGTGGATATGGACCAGACCGGCCCCGCCGGAGGGGGTGAGGGTATACTCCCCCAGACTGCCGCCGCCGGAGGAGGCGCCCTCTGTCACCAGTTCCTTGACGTCGGAGGGGCGGAAGGGCAGGTCCGGGAACTGGGGGGAAATACCGGACAGGGCGAACAGGCCGGTGCCATCCCGGACGCCGATGACCAGTCCGGCCACCAGGACCAGGGCGGCCAGTGCCGAGAGCACCAGGGACAGCCGGGGCAGGATGGGGGGATGGACCCGGTCCAGCTGAGCCCCCAGGGCGTAGGGGTCGCCCATGGACTCCACCGCCCGCCGGACGGCGGTGTCGGGGGCGAGGCCATCGGCCTCCAAGGCGGCGGCGTGGTCCTCCAGGTGGGCGGTGAGCTCGGCGGCGATGGGCCTGCGGGCCGCCCGCCAGCGGATGACCGAGCACACCCGGTAACAGAAGATGTCAAAGGCTCTCTCTGACATGGGTCTACCTTCTTTCCGTCGTTACAGGGGGCCTCAGGCCTGGGCGGGGGATACGATGGCGTTCACCGCCCGGGAAAAGGTCCTCCACTCCGCCTTCTTCTCCTCCAGCAGCTTGCGGCCTTTAGGGGTGATGCGGTAGTAGCGGCGGATGCGGTTGCCGGGGGCCTCCTGCTCGTAGGCCTGGACGGCCCCCTCCCGCTCCAGGGCGTGGAGGATGGGGTAGAGGGTCCCCTCCTTCATCTGGAAGGTGTGGTCGCTGCGCGCCTCCAGCTCGGCGATCATCTGGTAGCCGTACATGTCCCCGGTGGCGAGCAGGGAGAGGGCCAGCAGGGCGGCGCTGCCGGAGAGCAGGGATTTTTCCGCTTTCATGGTCAAACCTCCTTTTTATAGGCAAAAAACAATACCTCGGATCTCTAGGTATATGATACCTAGAGATCCGAGGTATGTCAAGGGGAAATTTGGAGCGGTCAGTCCAGCTTCAGGGTGACGAGCAGCTCGCCGGCCTTCACCGAGGTACCCTCCTGGATGAGGACCTGGTCCACGGTGCCCGTCCGGCGGGCCACCACGCTGGTCTCCATCTTCATGGCCTCGATGACCGCCAGGACCTGGTTCTCCTCCACCTTGTCCCCCGGCTTCACGCTGACCTTGGACACCATGCCGGGGATGGAGGCCCCCACCTGGCTCTTGTCCTCTGGGTCGGCCATGGGGACGGCGCGGACGGTGGACTGGGCGGTCTTGTCGGGCACCGCCACCTCCCGCCGCTGGCCGTTGAGCTCGAACTGGACGTTGCGGGTGCCGTCCTCGTTGAGGTCGCCCAGGCCCAGGTACTTGATGACCAGGGTCTTGCCGTCCTCGATGTTGATCTTGTTGGTCTCGCCCAGGGCCATGCCGTTGAAGAACACGTGGCTGCCCATGCGGGTGATGTAGCCGTACTCCTTGCGGTGGCGGCGGAACTCCTCATACACCTTGGGGTAGAGGCAGTAGGAGAGCAGGGAGTGCTCGTCGATGTCCTCCTCCGGCATGAAGGCGGACATCTCCTTGCGCACCGCGTCGAAGTCCACGGGGGGCAGCAGCTCGCCGGGGCGGCAGGTGATGGGCTTCTCCCCCTTCAGGACGACCTCCTGCAGGCCCTCGGGCTGGAAGCCCCAGGCGGGCTGGCCCATCATGCCCTTGAAGTAGCTGACCACGCTGTCGGGGAAGGAGAGGTTTTTGCCCTTCTCCAGGATGTTGTCCGGGGTCAAGTCGTTCTGCACCATGAAGATGGCCAGGTCGCCCACCATCTTGGAGGAGGGGGTCACCTTCACCAGGTCTCCCAGCATGTCGTTGACGGTCTTGTACATCTCCTTGACCTCCTCGAACCGGTGGCCCAGGCCCAGGGAGACCACCTGGGGGTAGAGGTTGGTGTACTGCCCGCCGGGGATCTCGTAGCGGTAGATGTCGGTGGTGGGGTTTTTGAGGCCGTGGTCAAAGCTCTCGTAGCGCAGGCGGACGTCGGCCCAGTAGTCGTCCAGCCGCTGGAGCCGCTGCAGGTCCAGCCCGGTGTCCCGCTCCTGGCCCTGGAGGGCGGCCACCACCGCATTCATGGAGGGCTGGCTGGTCAGGCTGGACATGGAGGCGATGGCGCAGTCCACGATGTCCACCCCCGCCTCGGCGGCCATGAGGTAGGTGGCCACCTGGTTGGCGGTGGTGTCGTGGGTGTGGAGGTGGATGGGCAGGCCGATCTCCTGCTTCAGGGTGGACACCAGCTTCTTGGCCGCGTAGGGCTTCAGCAGGCCGGACATGTCCTTGATGCACAGCAGGTGGGCGCCCCGCTTTTCCAGCTCCTTAGCGAGGCTGACATAATATTTCAGCGTATACTTGTCCCGCTTGGGGTCCAGGATGTCGCCGGTGTAGCAGACAGTGGCCTCGCAGAGCTTGTTCTCCTTGAGGACCTCCTCCATGGCGATCTCCATGCCGGGGACCCAGTTGAGGGAGTCAAAGATGCGGAACACGTCGATGCCGCTGCGGGCCGACTCCCGGACAAAGGCCCGGATGAGGTTATCCGGGTAGTTGGTGTAGCCCACGGCGTTGGCGCCCCGGAGGAGCATCTGGAAGGGGATGTTGGGGATGGCCTCCCGCAGCAGGCGCAGCCGCTCCCAGGGGGACTCGTGGAGGAAGCGGTAGGCCACGTCGAAGGTGGCGCCCCCCCACATCTCCAGGGAGAAGCAGTCGGCCAGGATCTCGGCGGTGCCGGGGGCCCCCTTCACCATGTCCCGGGTGCGCACCCGGGTGGAGAGGAGGGACTGGTGGGCGTCCCGCATGGTGGTGTCGGTGATGAGCAGCTTCTTCTGGGCCAGGACCCAGTCCCGCACCGCCTCGGGGCCCTTCTGGTCCAGCATCTGTTTGAGCCCGTCGGGCCGGTGGCCGGTGACCGGCGGGAAGCGGGGGATGTCCAGCTGCTTGCGCTCGGCGGAGGGATTGTCCACCTGGATCTGGGCGATGTACCGGAGGATGCGGGTGGCCCGGTCCCGGCTGTCCACGATGTCGAAGAGCTCGGGGGTCTCGTCGATGAACTTGGTGTGGCAGGCCCCGGCGATAAAGCTGGGGTGGGTGAGGATGTTGGTGATGAAGGGGATGTTGGTCTTGACGCCCCGGACGTGCTCCTCGCTGATGGCCCGGGTGGCCCGGCGGCAGGCCCCCTCAAAGGTGTTGTCCCAGGAGGTGACCTTCACCAGCAGGGAGTCGTAGTAGGGGGAGATGACGGCGCCGGTGTAGGCGTTGCCGCCGTCCAGCCGCACGCCGAAGCCGCCGCCGGAGCGGTAGGCGGTGATCTTGCCGGTGTCGGGGGCGAAATTGTTGGCCGGGTCCTCGGTGGTCACCCGGCACTGGATGGCGTAGCCGTTGATGTGGACGTCCTCCTGTTTGGCCAGGCCGATGCGGGGGTCGGAAAGGGGACAGCCTTCGGCGATGAGGATCTGGGAGCGGACCAGGTCCACGCCGGTGATCATCTCGGTGACGGTGTGCTCCACCTGGATGCGGGGGTTCATCTCGATGAAGTAGTGGTTTCCGCTCTTGTCCACCAGGAACTCCACCGTGCCCGCGTTGACGTAGCCCACGTGCTTGGCCACCTTCACCGCGTCGGCCCGCAGCCGGGCGCGGACGGCCTCGGGCACGCTCCAGGCCGGGGCGTACTCCACCACCTTCTGGTAGCGGCGCTGGAGGGAGCAGTCCCGCTCCCCCAGGTGCATCACGTTGCCGTACTGGTCGCCCAGGATCTGGACCTCGATGTGCTTGGGCTCCACCAGGTACTTCTCGATGAAGATGTCCTCGCTGCCGAAGGCCTTCTTGGCCTCGCTGCGCACCAGCTCAAAGGCGGGCCCAACCTCCTCCGGCGTGTCGCAGCGGCGCATCCCCCGGCCGCCGCCGCCGGCGGCGGCCTTCAGAATGATGGGGAAGCCGTAGGACACGGCCTTCTCCAGGGCCTCGTCGGCATCCTTGAGCGGTTCGGTGGAGCCGGGGATGGTGGGCACGCCGCAGGCGATGGCCGTGGCCTTGGCGGCCAGCTTATCCCCCATCCGGGCCAGCACGTCGGAGGACGGGCCGATGAACTGGATACCCTCCGCCTCGCAGGCCCGGGCGAAGTCGGCATTCTCGCTGAGGAAGCCATAGCCGGGGTGGATGGCATCCACCTGGCGGCGCTTGGCCAGGTCGATGATCCCGGGGATGTCCAGATAGGCCCCCAGGGGGGACTTGTTCTCCCCAATCAGATAGGCCTCGTCCGCCTTGGTGCGGAAGAGGGCGTTGATGTCCTCGGCGGAGTACATGGCCACCGTGTGGAGCCCCAGGTCGTAGCAGGCCCGGAACACCCGGATGGCGATCTCGCCCCGGTTGGCCACCAGGACCTTGTTGAATACGTGCTGTGCCACTTGCATCGTCCTTTCTGTTTTGAAGTGATTTTGGACAGAAAAGGAGCAGGCAAAGCTGCCTGCCCGGGCCGCGTTACGCCGTTGTCCGCAGCAGAGAACCCTAAGTTGAGTTGATACCATTATATGAAACCTCACATGATTTTGCAATCGGAATTTTTGAAAATTGCAAAATCGGCGGGTCGCACAGGGTGAAAAAAGCCGCAATCTGCAATTTTGGAGGAATCTACAGGGGAACCTAAATGAAGTGAGTTGAGAAAGGAATTGCATTTTCGTTGGAAAGAATATGCAGTTTCGCCTGAGAGAGATCCGCCCGCCTTGCTCCGGGGCGGAGAATATGGTATAATTCTACAATTCCAAGGGGAGAGGGGGGAGCGCCGTGGCGCTGACGCTGGAGACCGGGCTGCGGACGCTGCCCGGGGTGGGCGAGGTCCGGGCCAGGAGCCTGGCCAGGCTGGGCCTTGCCACCGCGGGGGACCTGCTGCGCTACTTCCCCCGCAGCTACGAGGACCGCACCAGGCTCTGCGCCATCTCCGACGCGCCGGCGGGGGAGATGGTGTGCGTGTGCGCCGTGGTGGCCGAGCCCCCCCGCCTCTCCCGCATCCGCAAGGGCCTGGAGCTGGTGAAGGTCCGGGCGGTGGACGGGAGGGGGGCCATGACGGTCACCTTCTTCAACCAAGCCTATGTGAAGGACGCCCTCCGGACCGGGGAGAGCTACGTTTTTTACGGGAAAATGGAGGTCCAGGGCCGGGCGCGGCAGATGACCAACCCCGCCTTTGAGCCCGAGGGGCGCCAGCGCTTCACCGGGCGCATCATGCCTGTCTACCCCCTGACCGCCGGGGTGAGCAACAACCTGCTGGCCGGACTGGTGGAGCGGTGCCTGCCCGACTGCGCCGGCCTCATCCCCGAGGTGCTGCCCCAGACGGTGCGGGAGGGCCACAAGCTGGCACAGAGCGAGTTCTCCTACCAGAACATCCACTTCCCCGCCAGCTGGGAGGCCCTGGAGCTCTCCCGACGGCGGCTCATCTTTGAGGAGCTGTTCCTGCTCTCCTGCGGCATGGCCCTCCTCCGCTCCCGGCGGGACGGCGAGCAGGGGGTGGTCTGCGCGGGAGCGGACCTGGCCGGATTCTGGCCCCTGCTGCCCTTCGCGCCCACCGCCGCCCAGCGCCGGGCGGCGGAGGAGGCGGCGGCCGACATGGCCTCCGGCCGGCCCATGAACCGGCTCATCCAGGGGGACGTGGGCTCGGGCAAGACGGCGGTGGCCGCCGCCTGCGCCTGGCTGGCCTGCCGCAGCAGCCTGCAGACCGCCCTCATGGCCCCCACCGAGATTTTGGCCGAGCAGCACTACAAGTCCCTCTCCGCCCTCCTTGCCCCGGCGGGGGTCCGGGTGGGCCTGATCACCGGAGGCGAGCGGGCGGCGGAGAAAAGGCGGGTGCAGGCGGCCCTGGCGGCGGGGGAGATCGACCTGGTGGTGGGGACCCACGCCCTCCTGTCCGGCGGGGTGGAGTTCCACGACCTGGGCCTGGTGGTGGCCGACGAGCAGCACCGCTTCGGCGTGGCCCAGCGCGCCGCCCTGGCGGCCAAGGCGGGGGAGCGTACCCCCCACATCTTGGTCATGTCCGCCACCCCCATCCCCCGCACCCTGGCCCTCATCATCTACGGGGATCTGGACGTGTCGGTGATGGATGAGCTGCCCCCCGGCCGCACACCGGTCAAGACCTACCTCGTCGGGGAGGACAAGCGGCAGCGGATGTTCGGCTTTGTCCGCCGGCTGGCGGCCGAGGGCCGGCAGGCCTATATCGTCTGCCCGGCGGTGGAGGAGCGGGGGGCGGAGGAGTCCCCGCCCGAGAGCGGCTTTGCCGACCTGAAGGCGGTGACGGTCTACGCCGAGCAGCTGCGGACCGAGGTGTTCCCTGACCTGCGGGTGGCCTTTGTCCACGGGAAGATGAAGTCCCGGGACAAGGAGGCGGTGATGTCCGCCTTCGCCGCCGGGGAGGTGGACGTGCTGGTGTCCACCACCGTCATCGAGGTGGGGGTGGACGTGCCCAACGCCGCGCTGATGATCATTGAGAACGCCGAGCGCTTCGGCCTGAGCCAGCTCCACCAGCTCCGGGGCCGGGTGGGCCGGGGAAAGCACCAGAGCTACTGTGTGCTGGTCACCTCCACCCGCAGCGCCGAGAGCCGGGCGCGGCTGCGGGTGCTGACCGGGACCAACGACGGGTTCCAGATCGCGGAGGAGGACCTGCGCCTGCGGGGGCCGGGGGACTTCTTCGGCCACCGGCAGCACGGACTGCCCCAGCTCCACATCGCCGACCTGGCGGGAGACATGGGTCTTTTGAAGGAGGCCCAGGCCGCGGCGGAGGAGCTCCTCGCCGCCGACCCCGGGCTCCGCGCGCCGGAGCACCGGCCGCTGCTGGAGCGGGTGCGGGAGATGTTCTCCGCTGAGGCGGATATCTTTAACTAATAATCGAGATAAGGAGAGATCGTATGCTGACCATTCGAGAGATGCGCGCGGAGGACGCCTCCGCCGTGCTACCCATGGTGCGGGACTTTTACCACAGCCCCGCGGTGGAGCACGAGGTGGACACGGCGGTGCTGGAGCGCACCTTCCGCGATGCGGTGGACCGGGCTGAGCCCTTCCTCCGGGGCCTGCTCCTGCTGGAGGGGGAGAAGTCGGTGGGCTACTGCTATGTCACCGGCTACTACGCCGCCGAGGTGGGGGGGCGCTGCCTGATGATCGAGGAGCTCTACTTCACCCCCGACTGCCGGGGCAAGGGCTACGGCACCCAGGTGTTCCAGTGGATCATGGACCAGTACCGGGACTACAAGCGCCTGCGGCTGGAGGTCACCGAGGCCAACCGGCGGGCGGTGCAGCTCTATGAGCGGCTGGGCTTCCGGTTTTTGCAATACGGACAGATGGTCCTGGACCGAGAATAAGACGATCAAACGAAAATAAAAAGGAAACGGAGCGAGCGACTATGACAAAAAGAGAGCACGCACAAGCCCTGCGGGATGACGCCGCCATGCACTACAACTGCTGCCAGGCGGTGCTCATCCCCTTTGCCGCCGAGTGCGGCCTGACCGAGGAGCAGGCAGCCCGGCTGGGCAGCCACTTCGGCGGCGGGATGCGCTACGGCTCCACCTGCGGCGCCCTCACCGGCGCGCTGATGGTGCTGGGGCTGATGGGAAAGGATGATGTCGACACGGCCAAGGCGGCCCTGAACCAGTTCCGGGAGGCCAACGGCGCCCTGGACTGCGCCACTCTTTTGAAGGACCGTGCCGAGCGGGGCATCCCCCGCAAGGAGGGCTGCGACGGCATGGTGGCCCAGGGCGTGGCCATCGTGGAGGAGCTGCTGGGCAAGTGAAAAAACCAGGGGCCC
>DVHW01000106.1 GCA_018711785.1 Candidatus Galloscillospira excrementavium | reverse complement strand
TTTCCGGCTTTGGCGCCGCCCATGCCGTCACAGACGACGCACAGCGCCAGCGACTGGGAGGGGACGCCGATATAATAGGCATCCTGATTCTGTTGTCTCACGGCGCCACGGTCGGTGACGCCCCATACTCTGATCATGACACTGCCTCTTCTCTTCTCACCGAATCCCGCCGCGGTCCGCAGCGGGTCCGGCTTTGGGGTCTTGAAGCGTCTGTCCCTCCAGCAGCTGCTTGCGCCGCAGCTGGCCGCAGGAGGCGTCGATGTCTCCGCCCAGCTTCCGCCGCACCGTGGCGGTGACGCCCTGCCGCTCCAGCCGGTCCTGGAACTCCCGCACCCGCCGGCTGGGGCGGAACGGGCTCTCCTTCACCGGATTCATGGGGATCAGGTTCACATGTCCCCCGGTCCCCTTCAGATGCCGGGCCAGCAGGTCGGCCTGCCAGTCGTGGTCGTTTACGCCGTCGATGAGGATGTACTCGTAGGAGATCCGCCGACCGGTCTGTTCAAAATACCGCCGGCAGCAGGCGAAGAGCCGCTCGGTGCCCACCGCCCGGTTGGAGGGCATGATGGCGCTGCGGGTCTCGTCGTCGGGGGCGTGGAGGGACACCGATAACGTTAATTGTAACCGAAGCTGTGCCAATTTGTCAATTTTTTCGATGAGCCCGCAGGTGGACAGGGAGATATGCCGCATCCCGATGTTCATCCCGTCCGGACTGTTGACCAGCTCCAGAAAGCGGAGGACGGTCTCAAAATTGTCCAGCGGCTCCCCGATCCCCATCAGCACGATATTGGAGATGGGCAGGCTGGAGTCCAGCTGGGTGAAGAGCACCTGGTCCAGCATCTCGGCCGGGGTCAGGTCCCGTACCTTCCCCCCAAGGGTGGACGCGCAGAAGGCGCACCCCATGCGGCAGCCCACCTGGGAGGAGATACAGACAGTATTCCCATGGTGGTAGCGCATCAAAACGGTTTCGATGCAGTTTCCATCCCCAAGGCGCCACAAATATTTGATGGTCCCGTCCTGGGCGGAGACCTGTTTGCGCTCCACCGCCGGCGCGGTGATAAAACAGCTCTCCCCCAGCTGCTCCCGCAGAGACTTGGGGAGGTTTGTCATCTCCTCAAAGGACACCGCGCCCCGGTGGAGCCACTGGAACACCTGCTTAGCCCGGAAAGCGGGCTGGCCCAGGGCGCGGAAAAAGGAGGACATCTCCTCCAGGTTCATGGATTTCAAATCGGTCAAGGGCATTACCTCCCGGCGGTCAGCGGGACCGCCTCAGCTTGGCAAAGAAGAACCCGTCGGTCTGGTGGAGATGGGGCCACAGGGTGACCATGCCGCCGGGACAGTCCCCGGCGGGGCCGGGCAGGGTGAAGCCCTCCAAGGAGAACTCCGGATGGGCCTCCAAAAAGCCGCTTACAACGCCGCCGTTCTCCCGCTCCAGCAGAGTGCAGGTGGCGTAGAGCAGCACGCCGCCGGGGCGCACGTAGTGGGACACGTTTTCCAGAATGGCCCCCTGGACCGCCGGCAGGCCCGCCAGCGGTGCCGGGTCCTTGTAGCGGATGTCCGGCTTTTTGCGGATGATGCCCAGCCCGGAGCAGGGCACATCGGCAATCACCAGGTCAAAGGCGGCCTCCCACTCCCTGCGGAAGGCCCTGCCGTCCTGGGTCATGGGGGTGATGGAGTGCAGGCCCAGCCGCTCCGCCCCGGCGCGGATGAGCCGCTCCTTGTGGGGGTGGATGTCACAGGAGACCACACGTCCCCGGTCCCCCATGGCCACAGCGGCGGCAAAGGACTTCCCGCCGGGGGCGGCGCAGGCGTCCAGCACCTCCATCCCCGGCTCCGCCCCGGCGGCCAGGACGGCCAGGCGGGCGGCGGCGTCCTGGATGTAGAACCAGCCAGCCTGAAAGGCGGAGAGCCGCTCCAGGCTCCCGGTCTCGGCCAGGAGCAGGCAGTCCTTCAGCCAGGGGTGGCGCTCCACGGCCACCCCCTCCTCCTCCAGCGCGCGGAGGACCTCGCCGGCAGCGGCGCGGCAGGTGTTCACCTGGGCCACCGTGGGGGGCTGGGTGTTGTCGGCGGCCAGAAGGGCCTCCAGCTGCTGGGGGTCAAGAAGTGTATCGGAAAACTCCTTTACAAGCCACTGGGGGTGGCTGTACCGGATTGACAGGTCCTCCGGCGTTTTCATCGCATCCTTCTGCCGGAGCAGGTTGCGCAGGATACCGTTGACCATCCCGGCGGCCCGGGGATTTTTGGCGTACTTCCGGGCCAGGTTCACCGACTCGTTCACCGCCGCGCTGGGCGGTACCCGGCTCAGGAAGAGAATCTGATAGGCTCCCAGGCGCAGACACTCCAGCACCTGCTCTTCCAGCCTGGCCAGCGGCAGGCGGGACAGCTGGGCCAGGTAGAAGTCCAGCAGCAGCTTGTTTTGCAGCACGCCGAAGCACAGGCGGGTGGCCAGTGCGGCATCCCGCCGGTCCAGCCCGGCCTCTCGTATCTTTTTTTTCAGGTAGCCGTCCGACCAGGCCCCCTGCTTCTCGCAGGCGGACAGGGCCAGCAGGGCCATCTCCCGGGCGCTTCCCGGCATGGCGCTCCCCCCTCTTCGGGTGTTCAGACCGCTCCGGCCCGCCCGCCGGCGGAGAGCGGGTGGCCCCGCAGATAGTCGGCTGCGTGCATCCGCTTCCCGCCGTCGGCCTGGAGCTCGTCGATTTGCAGGACGGTACCGCCGCCGCAGGCGACGCGGATGCCCTCCTTCCCGGCGGAGAGGATGGTGCCCGGCGCGGCATCCGTGGCTCCTGGATAAGTGACAGTAGAAAATACTTTACAGCGTACGCCGCCCAGCTCGGTCACGGCGGCGGGCCAGGGGAGCAGCCCCCGCACCTGGTCGTGGAGGACCTGGGCGGGGCGGGTAAAGTCCATGGGGGACAGCTCCCGGCTGAGCATGGGAGCAAAGGTGGCCCTTCCGTGGTCCTGGGGCGTGCGCACGGCGGTGCCCGCCTGGATCTGGGAGACCGCCTCCACCAGCAGCTCCGCCCCCAGCTCCGCCAGGCGGACAAAGAGCTCCGGCGCGATCTCCTGGGATCCGATCGGGGTGGCGCGCTGGAGGATGATGTCCCCTGCGTCCAGCTCGGAGGCCATGTGCATGATGGTCACGCCGGTCTCGGTCTCCCCGTTGAGGATGGCCCAGTTGATGGGGGCGGCCCCGCGATACTTGGGCAGCAGGGACGAGTGGACGTTGATGCATCCCATGGCAGGATAGGCCAGAATCTCGTCGGGCAGGATGCGGCCGTAGGCCGCCACGGCGATGAGCTGGGGCTCCAGCTGCCGGATGAGCTCCAGGGCGGCGCCGTCCCGCAGCTTGACGGGCTGATAGACCGGGATGCCCAGCTCCTGGGCCGCCGCCTTCACCGGCGGAGCCTGGAGCTTCGCCTGATGGCGGCCCACCGCCCGGTCCGGCTGACAGAACACGCCGCAGACCTGGTGTCCCGCGGCCGAAAGCGCTTTCAGAGAGGGGACGGCGAAGTCCGGCGTCCCCATGAACAGAATCCTCACGGCTTCGACTCCCCGCTCTGCTGCTCCATCAGCTCCTCCAGCTCCTCCGAGGTGTAGAGCCGGTCGGTGTGCTCGGTGAAGAGGTGCCCGTCCAGGTGGTCAATCTCGTGGCAGAAGCAGCGGGCCACAATGCCCTCGCCATCCACCTCGAAGAAGTTTCCGTCCCGGTCCTGGGCCCGCACCCGGGCCTTCAGGGGGCGCTTGACCATGCCCCAGTAGCCGGGGACGCTGAGGCAGCCCTCAAAGCCGTCCTGCTCCCCCTCAGAGGAGATGACCTCCGGGTTGATCAGCTCCAGCATGTTCTCCTCCCCGTCGACCACGATGACCACCCGGCGGAGGATGCCCACCTGGGGGGCCGCCAGGCCCGCGCCGTTGGCGTCGACCAGAGTCTCCTTCAAATCGTCCAGCAGGATGTGGAGCCGGTGGTCAAAGCTGATCACCGGCCGGGAGACCTTGCTCAGCGTGGGGTCCCCCTTCGTTAAGATCTTTCGCAGTGCCATTGGTATTTCTCCTTTATTCGTCAGTCTGGCGGATTGCAGTCGGCAAAGACCGAAATGCCGCGGTTCTCCTTGTCGGTCTGGGCCGCCCGGAGCAGGCTGGAGATCATCTCCCGAATGGGCCTGGTGTTCCGGCAGCTCAGGGTGAGGCGGTAGCGGTAGCGGTTGTTGACCTTGGCCACCGCCGCCGGGGCCGGTCCCAGCAGCTTTGCCTCCGGCTGGGCATACTCCGGCCGCCTCAGCCAGGCCTCCATCCCCCGGCGCAGCTTGACGCAGGCCCGGAGGACCCCGGCCTCCTCGGCGCCGGAGGCTGTGACCACAAACAGGTCGTGAAAGGGCGGTACACCCCGGAGGGCCCGCAGGGAAATCTCCTGCTCGTAGAAGCGGTCGTAGTCCTGGGCCGCGGCCTGGAGGATGACGTCATTTTCCGGGGTGTAGGTCTGGATGACCGCCCGGCCGTGCTTCTCCCCGCGGCCGGCCCGGCCCACCACCTGAGTCAGCAGGGAGAAGGTGCGCTCGGCGGCACGGAAGTCGTCCACATACAGGGAAAGGTCTGCGTCCACCACACCGACCAGCGTCACATTCTCGAAATCCAGTCCCTTGGCCACCATCTG
>DVHW01000105.1 GCA_018711785.1 Candidatus Galloscillospira excrementavium | reverse complement strand
CCTCTCCTGCCTGGGGGTGGTGCTGGACCTGGGGCGGTCCACCGTGTCCTACGCCGGGCGGGAGGCCGAGCTCACCCGGAACGAGGCCCGGCTGCTCCACTGCCTGATGCGGGGCCAGGGGCGCATCGTGGGCCGGGACGAGCTGATGAACGAGCTGTGGCAGAGCGACGAGTTCGTGGACGACAACACCCTCACCGTCAACATCAACCGCCTGCGCCGGAAGCTGGAGGGCCTGGGCCTTTCTGGCTTCCTGGTCACCCGGCGGGGACAGGGGTACCAGATATGAGCGGGCGGTACTGGCGGGAGAAGATCCCCGAGCTGGCCGCCCTGGCCTTCGCCCTGATTTTCGCCGCCGCCCTGCTGGCGGTGCTGGAGGTCCACCCGGCGGCCATCGCCTTCCTGTGCCTGGTGGTGGGGCTTTGCGTGCTGGTGCCCATGGCGCTGGACTGGCAGCGGCGGCGGAGCTTCTACCGGGACTGCGCGCAGCGGCTGGCCGCCCTGGACCGGAAGTACCTCTTCTCCGAGCTGCTGGAGGAGCCCGGCTTCTGGGAGGGGGACTTCTTCTGCGCCGCCCTGGCGGAGGTGAACAAGTCCATGTGCGACACCGTGGCCGACGCCCGGCGGGACATGGAGGAGTACCGGGAGTACATCGAGACCTGGATCCACGAGGTCAAGACCCCCATCGCCTCGGCCCGGCTCACCCTGGAGAACCACCCCGGGCCCCTGGCCGGACGGCTGGAGGAGGAGCTGTTTCAGATCGAGGGCTATGTGGAGCAGGCCCTGTTCTACGCCAGGAGCGGCGCGGTGGATCGGGACTACGCCGTGCGCGCCATGTCCCTGCGGAGTGCGGCGGCGGGGGCGGTGAAGAAGTACGCACGGCCCCTCATCGCCGCCGGCTTCCGGGTGAATCTGGGGGAGGGGGACGTGACCGTCTACTCCGACGGGAAGTGGGTGGAGTTCATTTTGGGCCAGCTCATCTCCAACGCCGTCAAGTACCGGCGGGAGGAGAGGCCGGAGCTCACCCTCTCCTGGCGGGAGGAGCCGGGGGCGGTGGTGCTGACGGCGGCGGACAACGGCGCGGGCATCCCGGCGGGGGACGTGGGCCGGGTGTTCGACAAGGGCTTCACCGGCCGCAACGGCCGGGCCCTGTCCACCAAGTCCACCGGACTGGGGCTCTACCTGTGCCGCAAGCTGTGTTGCCGCCTGGGCCTGGGCATCGCCCTCACATCCCAAGAGGGGGAGGGCACCGCCGTGTCCCTCACCTTCCCCAAGAGCCCCTTCCACCTGGTGGGGGAGGGGGAAGGTGACAAAACTGTCACCCAGGCGTAAGGGACTTCGATGGCGGCAGGGCCGGAGAAGGGGTAGGATAGGGGTACAAGGAGGGAATTCCTATGGAAAGGCAGACCATACTCACCGTATCCCATCTCCAAAAATACTACGGCGCCCGGGAGAACGTCACCCGGGCCATCGACGACCTCTCCTTCACCGTGGAGAAGGGGGAGTTCGTGGGCATCATGGGGGCCTCGGGCTCGGGCAAGACCACCCTGCTCAACTGCGTGGCCACCATCGACCGGCCCACCGCCGGGCACATCACCATCGGCGGGGCCGACGTCACCGCCCTGCGGCGGGGGGCGCTGGCCAAGTTCCGCCGGGAGCGGCTGGGCTTCGTGTTCCAGGACTGCAACCTGCTGGACACCCTCACCGCCTTTGAGAACATCGCCCTGGCCCTCACCATCCTGCGCACCCCGGCGGGGGAGATCGAGCCCCGGGTGAGGGAAACGGCGGCGCTGCTCGGCATCTCGAACTGCCTGAAGAAGTACCCCTACCAGCTCTCGGGGGGCGAGAGGCAGCGGACGGCGGCGGCCCGGGCCATCATCACCCGGCCCGACCTGGTGCTGGCCGACGAGCCCACCGGCGCCCTGGACTCCAAGTCCGCCCGGCTGCTGCTGGAGCGGTTCGAGGCCCTGAACGCCGAACAGGGGGCCACCATCCTCATGGTCACCCACGACGCCTTCACCGCCAGCTACTGCCACCGCATCCTCTTCATCAAGGACGGCAGGCTCTTCACCGAGCTCAACCGGGGCTCGGACGGGCGCAAGGTGTTCTTTGAGCGCATCCTCGAGGTGGTCACGCTGCTGGGAGGTGACGCGGGCGATGTTCTCTAAGCTGGCCCTGAAAAACGTCACCCGCAGCGTGCGGGACTACTCGGTCTACTTTCTGACCCTGATGTTCGGCGTGTGCATCTTTTATGTGTTCAACTCCCTGGACTCCCAGTGGGTGATGGAGTCCCTCCGGGGCTCCTCGGGCACCAACGACACCACCCGGCAGGCCCTGGACATGATTTTGACCCTCATCGACATCTTCTCCGTGTTCGTATCGGTCATCCTGGCCTTTCTCATCCTTTACGCCAACAATTTCATGGTCAAGCGGCGGAAGAAGGAGCTGGGCACCTACCTGCTCCTGGGCCTGTCCCAGGGGCGCGTCGCCGCCCTCCTCTTCGCCGAGACCGCCCTCATCGGCCTTATTTCCCTGGGGGTGGGGCTGGTGCTGGGCATCTTCCTGTCCCAGTTTCTCTCGGTGTTCACCGCCGGCTTCTTCCAGATCATCATCACCGAGTTCCACTTCGTCTTCTCCTGGAAGGCCCTGGGCAAGACCCTGCTCTACTTCTCCCTCATCTTCCTGGTGGTGATGGTCTTTACCGCCCTCACCGTTTCCCGGCAGAAGCTCATCGACCTGCTCCAGGCCGAGCGGAGGAGCGAACGGCTCAAGGCCAGGGGCCTGGGGATGTCGGTGGCCCTCTTCCTGCTGAGCCTGGTGCTGCTGGCCGTGGCCTACGCCATGCTCCTCATCCGGGGCATGCTCCGGGTGGACGCCCTGTTTTACCTGATGCTGGCCCTGGGGAGCCTGGGCACCCTGCTGTTTTTCCGGGGGCTCTCCGGCTTCCTGCTCCAGGTGCTCCAGTCCAACAAGACCCTCTACTACCGGGGGCTCAATATGTTCACCCTGCGGCAGTTTGCCGCCCGGGTGGGGAGCAACTACCTGTCCATGACGGTCATCTGCCTGATGCTCCTGCTCGCCATCGGCATCACCGCCTGTTCGGTGGGCCTGAATAACACCCTGGACAGCATTACAGGCGTCCAGGCGCCCTATGACTTTTACTTGGCGGCCACCGCTCTGGACCCGGAGACCGGCGAGGAGACAGCCGTGGACGTTCCCGCCGCCCTGAAGGAGGCGGGCTTCGACCCGGAGGTGGAGCTGGAGCAGAGCGCCCAGGTGGCCCTGTGGCAGGGAGTGGTCACCTGGGTGGCCGGAGACCAGGAGGAGGTGGTGGTGTTCCTCCTCCCCCTCTCGGGCTACAACGGCATGCGCTCACTCAGCGGCCGGGAGCCCATCGCCCTGGCGGGGGACAGGTGCACCTGGGTCATCGGGGAGGAGAACGACGTGGCGGACCGTCTGGCGCAGGACGGCCAGGTGTTCCGGGTGAACGGACACGACCTGGCGGTGGACGGCACGGCGGTGTCCCATGAGGCCCTCTCCCTGGGCTACGACCCCACCCCCCGCAGCTACCTCATCGTCCCCGACGCCGTCCTGGAGGGGGCGGCGGAGGAGGGGGCCCTGAATATGAACATCGACTACTTCTGCGGCAACTACCGCGCCGACGCGCCCAAGGAGGAGACCGAGGAGCGCTTCCAGAGTGTGCTCAGTGACTTCGAGCGGATCGCCTTCCGGGCCGAGGCGGGCGGCGGGGGCTGGATTCGCTGCCAGACCCGGCTGGAGGTCTACCTGGAGACCATGGGGACCAAGATGATGGTGCTCTTCCTGGGCATCTACCTGGGCATCGTGTTCCTGCTGTGCTCGGCGGCGGTGCTGGCCCTCCAGCAGCTGAGCCAGGCGGCGGACAACGTGCCCCGCTACCGCATCCTCTCCCGGCTGGGAGTGGAGGAGAAGATGATGCACCGCTCGGTGGACATCCAGGTGCTTCTGGCCTTCCTGCTCCCTCTGGCCCTGGCCCTGGTCCACTCGGTGGTGGGCATGACCGCGGCCAACCAGGTCATCGCCCAGGTGGGGCGGCTGGACGCGGCGGCCAGCAGCGCGGTGACAGGGGTGTTCCTGGTCATCTTCTACGGCGCCTACTTCCTGGCCACCTGCGCCGGCAGCCGCCGGCTGGCCCGGGGCCGGTAGGGGGGAGAACAGATTTTCTCCCATCCAGAGAGGAAAAAGCGCGAAACCCCCTTGAAATCCCGGAAAAGGTGTGCTATCATATAAACCTACGTTTGAGAGCAAGGGCTCAGTGCGCCCTGCGAGAGATAGGATACCGCCCCTCCGGGGTCGAAAGGAAAGATGTATTGCCATGGAAGTCGTTCAGATCGTTCTCACTGTCATCCAGGTCCTCCTGGCCCTGTTCCTCATCGCCGTGGTCCTGCTCCAGTCCGGCAAGAGCGCCGGCCTCAGCGGCGCCATTGCCGGCGGCATGGACACCTTCCTGTCCAAGAACAAGGCCAAGAGCTGGGACGCCCGGCTGGCCCGGTGGACCAAGTGGGTGGCCATCCTGTTCATGGTCCTCACCCTGGTGCTCTGCCTCATCTGAATCAAAGAAGGAAAAAGGGCGGCCCCTCCATCGGAGGGGCCGTCCGTTTTTTTCTGCGTGGGACAGGGGAGCTATTCGCCCGCCGCCTCCGCAAAGGCGGCCGGGTCGTCCTGGTCGTTCAGCACCTCGCCGCCCTCCAGGGGTATGGCGTAGCGCCGGAGAAGGGCCGGCTCCCCGTCGCCGGACTGGTACAGTCCGGCCAGATAGTACTGCCCATTTTCGCTCCGGCCGAGGGAGACCAGGTACAGGGAGTCGTCCTCTCCATTCCAGAGGATCAGTCCGTCCCCCCGGTCTGCCATCTGGACCTCGGTCCAGGTGAGGGACTCCTCCACCACCCGGGTGAGAGCCCCGGTCTCGGTCGCGGCGGAGGCATTGTCCTCCTGGCCGGAGGTGAAGGCGGTCACGCCGTTGGGGGCGGGAGAGGTGTCCTCCGGGGTGTCCTTGGCGCTCTGCCCGGCGGAGGGCTCCTCCGCCGCGGCGCCCGGCTCTGTGTCCTCCTGGGCCTCCCGCAGGGCGGGGGCCACATTCGGCCCCTCCTCTGCTCCGTCCGCCCCGACGGCATACCCGTCGGCCGGAGCGGGGGAGGTGTAGGCTCCGCCGACACCCTCGCCGGAGGCGGTGTCCGGCGCCACAAGGCCGTTCAGCCCCAGGCCCACCGCCCCCACGACCACCACGGCGAACACCGCCGCCATGGCCCCCAGGGAGCGCCACTGGCGCCAGCGGGAGGACATTGCCCTTTTGGGGAAGGAAATTACCTTGCTCCCCTCCGCCCGGATGCGCTCCATCACGCCTTCAGCCAGCCGGGCCGGGGGTTCGGCGGCGGGCAGGTCGGCCAGGGCGGCGTGGATGCCCTCCAGGTCACGCATCAGGGCCCGGCAGGCGGGGCAGGAGGCCAGATGGGCCTCCAGCCGACGCTGCTCCGCTTCGGTCAGCGCGCCGTCCAGCGAGGCACTGATGAGCTCGGTATAGGTTTCACAGCGATCCATGGGAGACCCTCCTCTCCTGCTGTGTTCATGTTATGGACGATGGGGAGAGAGAAAAGTTCCCGTCCGCGAGCAAAAACTTTCGCAGGGCCAGCCGGGCCCGGGCGATGCGGGACTTGACCGTGCCCTCCTCCAGCCCCAGCAGGGCGCCGATCTCGGCGTAGCTGAGCCCCTCCAGCTCCCGGAGGACCAGCACCCGCCGGTGCTCTTCCGACAGGGAGGCCAGCCCCCGTTGGATGGCCTCCCGCAGCTCCCGCTTCTCCAGCTCCCCCTGGGGGGTAAAGCGCTCGTCGGGCACCTCGGCCTGGCGGGCCTCCTCCTCGTCGTCCAGGGAGATGGTCATGGAGAGGTTTTTCCGCCGCTTCTCCCGGCGGAGAAAGTCGATGCACACATTGGTGGCCAGCCGGTAGACCCAGGTGGCAAAGGAACTCTCCCCCTGGAAGCGCCCCAGGCCCTTCCAGGCGTTGAGGAAGGCCTCCTGACTCAGCTCCAGCGCGTCGTCCGGGTTGCCGGTCATCCGCAGGGCCAGATTGTAGATGCGGCCCTGGTTCTGCTCCAGCAGGACGCCAAAGGCGTCCTGGTCGCCGGCCCGGGCCCGGGCCACCAGCTCCTGTTCAGTCACGGCCTTCCTCACCTCCTTGTGTGTTCCGTCCCGCCCCGGCGGGCTACTTCAGGTCTCGCTTGATGCCCGCTGTGATGCGGTAGATGTCCTCCAGGGTGGAGATATGGGCGATCTGCTCCTTATAGTACCCCGCGTGGGGCACGCCCTTCAGGTACCAGGCGTACTGTTTCCTGGCCTCCAGGCAGGCGATGTGCTCCCCCTTTTGCCGGGCAGAGAGTTCAAACTGCCGCACCGCGGTGTCACACCGCTCGGCGAGCGGGGGGAGGGGGGGCTCGGCCTCCCCGGCCAGGGCGGCGGCACACTGCTGGAAGAGCCAGGGGTTCCCGAAGCAGCCCCGGCCCACCATGGCCATGTCCGCCCCGGTACAGCGGAGGATGCGCACCGCGTCCCGGCCGGAGAACACGTCCCCATTGGCGATGACCGGGATGCCCACCGCCTCCTTCACCGCCCGGATGGCGTCCCAGTCGGCGGTGCCGGAGTACATCTGCTTCCGGGTCCGGCCGTGGACCGCCACAGCGGCCACTCCGGCCCCCTCCAGGGCCCGGGCCAGCTCCACGCAGTTCACCGAGCCCTTGTCCCAGCCGATGCGCATCTTCACCGTCACCGGGCGGCCCCGGGCCCCCCGGAGCACCGCCTCGGCCACCCGGAGGGCCTTGTCCGGGTCCCGCATCAGGCCGGAGCCCTCCCCGTTGTTCGCCACCTTGGGCACCGGGCAGCCCATGTTGATGTCGATGATGTCCGCCCCGGAGACCTCCCCGGCGATGGCGGCGGCCTCCTCCATGCACACCTCGTCGCTGCCGAAGATCTGGGCCGCGCAGGGGTGCTCCCCCTCCCCCAGCTCCAGCAGGGGGAGGGACTTCTTGTCCTGATAGCACAGGGCCTTGGCCGAGACCATCTCGGTGACGGTATAGCCCGCCCCCAGCTCCCGGCAGATGGTACGGAAGGCCAGGTCGGTGACCCCCGCCATGGGGGCCAGGGCCAGCTTGGAGTGGATGGTGACAGTGCCGATGTTCACGGTGTTCCTCCGTTGGATATAGATTCTTCAACATCTTATCATACCATAAAGGAAAAAGCGGAGCAAGGGCAGGATTCGCCAATACAGATGCCCCGCTTCGACGAGGTTTTTCCAATTTATGGATTATACTGTCCCTGAGACCGGCCGGGCGGACAAGCTGCGGCCCACGGAGGGGACGATGCCACATGGCGACCAAAGAGAAGCTGAAGACCAAGGCGGCCCGGGCGGGGGAGGAGCTGCGGGAGACCGGGCGGGTGGTGCTCCGGGCCCCGGCCCTGCTCCGCTTTGCCGAGTGCGCCATACGCTTTCTTCTGGGGGCCATGCTCTCCGGCGCGGAGATCTTCGGGGGCTACGCCCCCTTCGGCCTGGCCATGGTGGGCGCCTCGGGCTCCGGGCTGGACGGGTTTGCCGCCCTGCTGGGGGCCTGCTTCGGCTACCTGTCCTTCCAGGGCTTCACCGGGGGGCTGCGGTATGTGGCGGCGGCCATCCTCATCTTCTCGGTCTCCTTCGCGTTCTACGACGTGCGGGCCTACCGGACGGTGTGGTTCATGCCGGTGGTGGCGGCGGTCATGGACGCGGTCACCGGCGTGGTGTACCTGTCCGAGCGGGGGTGGTTTGTGGAGGATCTCATCTATTTCTCCACCGAGCTGCTGCTGGCGGGCGCCTGCGTCTGGTTCTACCGGGTGGCCCTCTCCCCCTGGACCGAGAAGCGGGAGCACGAGGGGCTCTCGGTGCGGCAGATGGTGTGCCTGCTCCTCCTGGGGGGCACGCTGCTCATCACCCTGGCCAAAATCGACCTGTACGGCGGCATCTCCCTGGGCCGGCTGTGCGGGGCCCTGGCGGTGATGTGCCTGGCCTGGAAGGGGGGCATCGGCGTGGGGGCCGCGGTGGGGGTGGCCACCGGCCTGGCCATGGATCTGTCGGCGGCGGCGAACCCCTTTTACAGCATGGCCTACGCCTTCTCCGGGCTGATGACCGGGATCTTCTCCAAGCAGGGGAAGCTCTTCGCCGCCCTGACCTATGTGCTCTCCAACGCGGTGGCCTTCCTGTGGACCTGGAACGAGGGAATGCCCATCACCAATCTCTACGAGGTGTTCATCGCCTCGGTGCTCTTTCTGCTGCTGCCCGAGCGGCTGCTGCGCTGGGTCTCCGCCCTCACCGTCCGGGAGGGCAGAGGTGAGAAGGCGACCCGGGCCCAGCTCTATCTCCGGGGGCGGCTGGACGCGGCGGCAGGGGCCTTCCGCACCCTTCAGGAGTCCCTGCGCACCGCCTTTCTCCCCTCGCCCAATGACAACGATGCCGCCCTCATCTTTGACCGGGCGGCCAGCCGGGTGTGCCGGAACTGCGCGCTCCAAAACGCCTGCTGGCAGCGGGACTATGTGAGCACCTACAACGCCCTCAACGACGCCCTGCCCGCCATGCTGGAGCGGGGCCGGGGCAAGGCGGAGGACTTCCCCGCCCACTTCACAGGCAAGTGCCTGAAATTCCCCGCCTTCCTCTCCGCGGCCAACGAGGAGCTCACCGCCCTGCTCTGCCGCCGGGAGTACCGCAGCCGCCTGCGGGAGAGCCGGGAGGCGGTGGCCGGCCAGTACGCCGACCTGGCGGACATCCTGGGCACGGCGGCCGCCGAGCTGGCCGGGGAGCTCTCCCCCGACCCAGTGCGGGAGAAGCGGCTGCGCCAGCACCTGGCCGCCCTGGGCCTGGAGGGGGAGAGCGCGGTCTACTACGACGAGCGGGGCCACCTGCGCCTGGAGGTGGAGGGCCGGGAGCTGGACGCCCTGCGCACCGCAGATGAGCGGCAGAAGCTGGAGAAGCTGCTGGGGGTGGCCCTCCGCGCCCCCGCCGCCCAGCGGACGGGGCGGGGGGAGCGGCTGGTGTTCACCCAGGCCGAGCCCCTTGCCGCCCTGGCCGGGGCCGCCGCCCGGAAGCGGGACGGGGAGACCGTGAGCGGGGACACCGGCGCCTGGTTCAAGCGGGAGGACGGCACCCTCTTCGTCCTGCTCTGCGACGGCATGGGCTCCGGACCGGGGGCCAGCCGGGACAGCGGACTGGCCACCCGCCTGCTGGAGCAGTTCCTCCAGGCAGGAGTGGCCACCCAGACCGCCCTCCGGACCATCAGCTCCGCCCTGGGCCTCCGGGGGGAGGAGACCGGCGGCTTCACCACCATCGACCTGCTGGAGGTGGACCTCTTCACCGGCCAGGCGGCGGTCTACAAGTACGGCGCCGCCCCCACCTACCTGCGCCGGGGGGAGCGGGTGACCCGCCTGGCTGGGGCGGCC
Organism: Candidatus Galloscillospira excrementavium; assembly: GCA_018711785.1. GTDB lineage: Bacteria > Bacillota > Clostridia > Oscillospirales > Oscillospiraceae > Galloscillospira_A > Galloscillospira_A excrementavium. The sequence continues at coordinate 447 of DVHW01000105.1, read as the reverse complement.
CTCCCGGCGGGGCTGTCCGTGGGGGAGGGGATGGCCCCCGACGTGAAGCGGTTCCAGGTGGAGCCGGGAGACTGGGTGGTGCTCATCAGCGACGGGGTCACCGCCCAGGAGGAGGACGGCTGGCTCCGGGAGCGGCTGGCCGGCGGCGGGGAGCAGAGCCCCCGGGAGCTGGCCAGGGGCATCCTGGAGGAGAGCGGCAGGACGGTGGGCACGGCGGACGACCAGACCGTGCTGGCGGTCCGGCTGGACAAGCGGGAATAAAAACCGCAGGGCCCGGGTGGAGGAGAACCACCCGGGCCCTGCGGTTTTTGCAACAGCGGCGGGCAGGGAAAGAATGGTATGGGATTGACAACCGGAGGGTCTACTTATCCGGAGTTGGGCAAAGTTTATTCAAATGGCTGAGAGTAAAGAGTTATTTCGCGAAGCGCTCAAACGTTGGTTTCTTCC
>DVHW01000104.1 GCA_018711785.1 Candidatus Galloscillospira excrementavium | reverse complement strand
CCGGACCGCGCCGCGCGGTCCGGGGCCCTGTGAGAGCTGGAAGGTGGGAAAAAGGTCACGGGTTGCACCGTCCGCAGGGCTCATACCCCGCGGCCAGGGCCTCCTCCCGGGTGGCAACGGTGCCCCGGTTGGCGGGCTTGATGTCCGCCACCGAGGCGCAGGTGGGGAGGTGGAACTTCATGGTGTTGGTGTTGAGAATGTAGTTGGCCTCCCCCGCCGGGGTCTCCTCCGGTTCCTCGCCGGAGAGGTGGCTCTCCCCGGTGGCGTAGTCGATGACCACCCCGGGCTGGACGTTGTAGCAGAACACGCAGAAGGTCACGCCCCGGCCCTCGTCCTCCACCGAGCGGGCCTCCATCAGCACCCCGTCGGCCAGGAGGTTTTCCCCCGTAAAGACGGGGGTCACCCGGTAGAGCACGTGGTTTCCGGTCTCGTCCACGTAGTCGTCCACCAGGTTTTCAAAGGGGAGCATCCCCTCCACATTGAGGTATCGGGTGCCGGTGATGAGGTTTTCCTCGTTGGCGTTCTCCCCCGAGAGCTGGTAGCCGATGAGGTGGCAGCGGTTGTAGAGGTAGTTGCCGTCCACCACCCCGTCGTAGCGTATGGTCTGCCAGCCGGAGGGGCGGATCATGCCGATCTCCCCCCGCTCCTCGGTGGGCATGAGCGCGGGGCAGACATTGGCAAAGGCCACGCCGCAGCGGCCCAGCGCGTCCAGGGGGCTGTACTCCTCGAAGGCGTCGGTGGTCAGGTCCTCCTCCGTGAAGTAGGGGACGTTGCCGTTGACCTCCACATAGGGCTCCCCGGAGTAGGCGGGGAGGCTATCCGGGTCGAAGCTGCCGCCGGAGAGGAGGGAGGGGGCGGGGGCGAGCAGCTCGCACCCGGCCAGGGACAGGGCGAGCAGCAGGGCGAGCAGGAGAGAGGACAGGCGCTGTTTCATGGGGGACCTCCGGAAGGGGATGGGTTTATTTTGGGGCAGGGCTCACGCCAGGCTGATGGGCGGGCGGCGGGGCAGGATGACCCGGCCGTAGTAGCTCATCACCGTGTCGTTGTCCCGGCAGTGGATATAGCGGTCGGCCTCGCTGCGGCTGCGGTTGAGGGAGAGCAGGTGGACGTTGCCCTCCCCGTCCCGGTAGTACTGCTTGCAGATCATGTTGCCGTCAATGCAGAAGATGCCCACGTCCCCGTTTTCCAAGGTCTCCCGGTTGACGTAGACGATGGAGCCGTCCATGATATAGGGCTCCATGGAGTCGCCGTCGATTTTGACGGCGAAGTCGGCGCTGCGGGGGGCGTCGTCGCTGACCTCGATGTAGTCGAAGTCCTGCCCCGCGGCGGGGGAGACCATGCCCGCGGCGGCGGGGGTGTAGTACAGCGGGATGATGCGGGTGTGCCGGGGCTCCTCCCCGCCGGACTGGCGGCGCCGGGCCTCGTCCAGGCGCTTGCGCTCCTCGGTGAGGACGATCTTCACCATGTTCTTGCCGTGGCGGTCCAGGGCGGCGTAGTCCCGGGCCACGCCCAGCGCGTCCTCCGGCAGGGCGGGGGCGGCCTGCCGGACCAGGGAGGGCTGCACCTCCCCCAGGGACTGGACGCCGTAGAGCTGGCACAGGATCAGAAAGGTGTCCGCGTCAGGCTGGCGGTGCCCGCTTTCCCAGCTGTACACGGTCTTCTCCGACACGTGGACGCCGCTGTCCTCCAGGGCCTCCACCACCTCCCGGACGGACCGGCCCAGCCGCCTGCGCCGGTCCTTCAGCAGGGCGGCAATCTGTTCCCGCATGGCGTTTCCCTCCTCTGGCGCGGTATGATGGCTTCATTATACTATGGGGGGTGACCTGCGGTCAAGAAAAAACCTGCGTAACGAAGAAAAATTCTATTGACATTCTGCGAATTGTAGTATATCATAGAAACAAAGGCTGCGAAACGCAGAATAAACTGAGAGCAAGACGCGGAACGGAGAAAATCCGCGTCCTGCGGGCCGGAGCCTGGAAGAAGTCGGACAGGGGGGAGAGGAACATGGAACGAGAACCGGAGTCCCGGGAGCCGCGGCAGACGGTCCGGGCGGGCTGGGTGCTCTGCCCGGTCTGCGGCCGGGGAAAGCTGCTGAAGCTCCGGCCGGACACCGCGGTGCGAAACCTGCCGGTCAAGTGCAAGCGGTGCGGGCAGGAGACCGTCGTCAACATCAAAGCGCCTGAGCCAGCGTCCCAGGGGACCAGCGCCTGAGCCGATGACCACCCGAGCGGGGTGGCGTGGTTCAGGCGCTGTTTCGTTTTGCGGCAAGGGGGAGGTGAGCAGAATGGCGAAGCTGTGCGAGCTGGCGGAGGGCTACCGGGCGGCGGCGGTGCAGCTGAAGCTGGCCCGGGCGGCGCTGCAGGTGCGGATGGAGACCATGGCCGGACCGGAGCGCCTCCGGGCGGCGCGGGAGCTGAGGCTGCTGGAGGGGATGCTGCGGCAGGTGCGGGAGGTGGGGAGCCTTGTGCAGCACTACTACGAGCCGGGGTACTGGCGGGACCGGAAGTACGTCTGCTGAGGGGAACCTGGCCCTGGCGGCGGAGTACCGGGAGACCCTGCGGGGGCTCAACGCCAAAATAAGGGTCCTGACGGCCCAAATTGCCGGGACCGAGGCGCGGAAACGGGCGGGCCTGCGGTATGAGCTGGCCCTGCTGAAGGAGATGGCCCGGGACGCCCGGGACGCCATCCGGCGGCTCTCCCCGCCCCACAGGCTCCGGCGGCGGAAGTGGGGGAGCCTGGACGGCCAGAGCTGGGGGCGGATGGAGTACCTGGCGTGGAAAGAGCTGGAGCAGGAGGACGGGGACAATGGAGAGGAGCGGAGCTGGATGCTGGCGGTCATCGACGACGGGAGCGAGACCATGACGGCCCGGCAGCGGCAGGTGTTCTGCCTGCGGTACCGGGAGGGGCTGAGCGTGGGGGAGATCGCGTCCCGGCTGGGGCGGGACCGGAGCACCATCCAGCGTACCCTGCGGCGGGCACGGATGAAGCTGGTGCGGTACGCGGAGGCCCGGCTGCTGGCCAGGAGCTGCGTGGGGGAGGACGGCCGGCTGGACCTGCGGCGGTTCGTGGCGGAGACCGCGGTGTTGACCGAGGTGCAGCGGGAGACAGTGGAGTTGGCACTGGCCGGGCGGAAGGGGAAGGAGATCGCCGCCCGGCTGGGGGTGCAGCCCTGCACGGTGAGCCGGAACAAGCGGGCCGCGGAGGAGAACCTGGCCAGAATCGTGCCCCAGATTGCCGACTGCATCCCGAGCCGGTCCAGTCTCTACCGCCGGGCGCGGATGGAGCGGCTGCGGGAGGAGGGGCAGGACTGGGAAAAGACCTGCAAGGCCCTCTCGTCGGAGTACGGGGTGAGCCTGTGGACGGTGTACCGGCTGGTGGGAGGCGTGCGGCGGTGGAACGGCTGCACGGCCCTGGAGTGGCAGGTGCTCCAGCTCTCGGAGGAGGGCCTGCGGGCAGCGGAGATCGCCCGGCGGCTGGGGATGCAGCGGTGCCATGTGTACAGCGTGCTCAAATCCGCACGGGAGCACTACAAAAGGGAGGAACACGGGACATGAGCTTATACGGACAGAACAGTAAGATTGACGGCGTGGTCTGCGGCCTGGTGCTGCGGGGCGGCGCCAACGGGCAGTACGAGGCGGTCTTTGAGCGGGAGTACGCCAGCCTGGAGGAGATCGAGGCCATCAACTGGAGCCAGCCGGAGATCGAGGGGGAGAGCGTCCTGCCGGCGGGGTACGGCTTCGAGGTGACCGACATCCGGTACAGCGCCTCCACCAGAAGCTACACGGTGGCGCTGAAGGTGGCGGCGCAGTACCTGGGGGACGTGACGGGCTACCAGGCCCAGGTGAGCGCGCTGGAGGAGCAGGTGGCGGCGCTGGAGGCCCAGGGGAGCGCGGCGGAGCTGACCGAGGAGCTGGAGAGCGCCTACACGGAAGGAGTGGAGAGCAATGGCTGATATCGTGACCATGGCGAAGGCGGAGCTGACAGAGCGGGGCAGGGCGGACGCGGCGGCCCTGGCGGCCCGGGCGGTGTCCGGGGAGGCCACGGACGGGGAGCTCGTAGAGAAACAGGCGATGATCCCCACCTGGCGGGCGCGGGATTTCTCCGGCGTACCGGTGGGGACCCCCTACCAGTGGGAGGGGATGGTCTACAAGCTGGTGCAGCAGCACGACGCCACGGGCAACCCGGGCTGGACGCCCGACGCGGTGTCGGCGCTGTGGGCGGCGGTGTCCGTCCCCGGCGAGAGCGGCACGGCGGAGGACCCCATCACGGCGGAGCGGGGGATGGAGTACACCTACGGACGCTATTACCGGGACCTGGAGGACGCTCTGGTCTACCTCTGCCAGCGGACCGGCGAGGCCGAGGGGGGCAAGGTGGTGCTGCAATACCTGCCCCATGAGCTGGTGGGGCAGTACTTCACTCTGGCGGAGGCCTGAAGGGGGTTGTACAGACACCGTACCACGAGACAGATTCATACATTATAAAAGGGGAGATTGCCATGACGACCAACCAGTGGAACCACCTGACCCCCGCGCTGTTCGCCATCGCCGAGACCCGGAACGCCGACCTGGGCGTGGCCTGCGACATGCTGCGCAACAACCTGCGGCAGGGCCGGGACGTGGACGGCGACACCACCACCCTGCCCGAGGAGTACCGGCCCGGCTACGCCGCCTCCGTCAAGGAGGACCTGACCGCCAAGGCCGAGTTCGCCCTGTTCCGGGTGTTCTCGGAGAAGGTCAGCGCCTGCTACGGCGAGCTGTGCCGCCTGTGGGCAGCCCGGGACTACGAGGGCATGGTGGCCCTTATGGCCGGGGACCCGGAGGGCGTGGAGGCCCGTGTTTTGGCGGAGTTTTTAGAGCAGTAGCCACACAGGGGGAGGGGCCGCCGGCCTCTCCCCCGCCATGAAAGGAGCTTCTAGTGATTATGGACAGTATTCTCAAGCGGATCAGCAACCTGTTGTCGGTGAAGAGCCTGGTCACCATCGTGCTGACCGCTGTTTTCGCTTATCTGGCGGTGACCGGGGCGGTGAGCCAGGACTTTATGACGGTCTACGCCGTGGTCATCGCCTTCTACTTCGGCTCTCAGGCGGAGAAGGCCACCCAGGCCGGTGAGGGTAAATGAACCTCCACCGGCTCATCCTGACGGAGAACGACTGCTATAAGGCCGGACGGACTATCGTGCCCCAGGGGGTGATGGTCCACTCCACCGGGGCGAACAACCCCGCCCTGCGGCGGTATGTGGGCCCGGACGACGGGCTGCTGGGGGTGAACCCCAACGGCAACCACTGGAACCGGAGCGGGGTTGACGCCTGTGTCCACGCCTTCATCGGGAAGCTCTCCGACGGGAGCGTGGCCACCTACCAGACCCTGCCCTGGACCTGCCGGGGCTGGCACGCCGGGACAGGCACCAGCGGCAGGAGCGCCAACAACACCCACATCTCCTTTGAGATCTGCGAGGACGGCCTGGACGACCGGGACTACTTCCAGGCGGTGTACCGGGAGGCGGTGGAGCTGACCGCCCACCTGTGCGGGCTGTACGGCCTGGACCCGCTGGCCGACGGGGTGATAATTTGCCACAGCGAGGGCTACCGGAGGGGAATTGCCTCGGGCCACGCCGATGTGGAGCACTGGTTCCCCAGGTTCGGGAAGAGCATGGACGACTTCCGGGCAGATGTGGCGGCTGAACTGGAGAACACCGACGAAAGCGAGGAGGACGACATGGTATACTACGAGACCATCGACGATGTGCCCGACTACTACCGGGACGCCGTGCAGAAATGTGTGGACGCCAAGGCCCTGGCCGGCGTAGGGGGCGACCGGCTCCATGTGAGCGAGGACCTTTGTCGCACCCTGACCGTGCTGGACCGGCTGGGGAAGCTGTAAGGGGGCGGGGAGATGCAGCCGGAGATTATTGTAGCCCTCCTGTCCCTCATCGGCACGCTGGCGGGGTCCCTGCTGGGGGTGCTGGCCTCCAACAAGCTGACCAATTACCGCATCGAGCAGCTGGAGAAGAAGGTGGCCGCCCACAACAATGTGATTGAGCGCACCTACAAGCTGGAGGGCGAGATGCAGGAGGTCCAGCACGATATCAGGGACCTGAAGCAGCGGTAAAACG
>DVHW01000103.1 GCA_018711785.1 Candidatus Galloscillospira excrementavium | reverse complement strand
AACGCCGACGCCACCGTTCTCAACCAGATCATCGCCAACTTCATCTCCGACGGCGTGGACCTGATGGTGGGCGTGGCCACCCCGGTGGCCACCGCCATGCAGTCGGCCACCGAGGACAGCGGCATCCCCGTGGTGTTCTCCGCCGTGTCCGACCCGGTGGGCACCGGCGTGGTGGAGAGCCTGGAGGCCCCCGGCGCCAACCTGACCGGCACCTCCGACTATCTGGACACCAACGCCATCATGGACCTCATCTTCGCCGCCGACCCCGATGCGGACAAGATCGGCCTGCTCTATGACGCCGGACAGGATTCCTCCGCCACCCCCATCGCCCACGCCAAGGAGTACCTGGAGGCCAAGGGCATCGAGTACGTGGAGCGCACCGGCACCACCACCGACGAGGTGATGCTGGCAGCCCAGGCCCTGGTGGCCGATGGGGTGGACGCGGTGTTCACCCCCACCGACAACACCATCATGACCGCGGAGCTCGCCATCTATGAGACCTTCGCCGACGCGGGCATCCCCCACTACACCGGGGCCGACTCCTTCGCCCTCAACGGCGCCTTCCTGGGCTACGGCGTGGACTATGCCAACCTGGGCGTGGAGACCGCCAATATGGTGGCGGACATCCTGGTCAACGGCGCCGACCCTGCCACCACCCCGGTGATGACCTTTGACAACGGCACCGCCACCATCAATACCGAGACATGCGCGGCCCTGGGTCTGGACTACGACACCATCGCCGAGACCTTCGCCCCCCTGTGCACCAAGGTCCAGCCCATCACCACCGCCGAGAGCTTCGACGATCTGGAGCAGTAAATCAGAAGGATTCAAATGCCGCCGGCCGAGCCCGGCGCGCGGCCGGGGGGGCCGGAGCAGAGGCTCCGGTCCCTCCGCCGCGGGAGGAAGGAGGGATTGCCATGGACCTGGCGCTGATCCAGACCGCCCTGGAGCTGGGGCTCATCTGCTCGCTCACCGTCCTGGCGCTGTTTTTAAGCTATTCCATGCTCAATGTGTGCGACCTGTCCACCGACGGCTGCTTTACCCTGGGGGCCGCGGTGGGGGCGGTGGTGGCCCTGGCCGGCCACCCCTTCCTGGCCATCCTGGCGGCCATGGGGGCGGGGGTGTGCTCCGGCTTTGTCACCGCCCTGCTCCAGACCAAGCTGGGGGTGAACAGCCTGCTCTCCGGCATCATCGTCAACACCGGGCTCTACTCGGTGAACATCGCGGTGATGGGGGGGGTCTCCCTGCTGAACATGAACCGGACCACCACCGTCTTTACCCTCGTCCGGGACCTGCTGGAGGGCACCTTCCTGGCCGACCAGTACGCTCTGGTGGTGGCCGGCGCCGCCGTGGTGCTGGTGGTGGCCTTTCTGGCCCTGTTCCTCAACACCCGGCTGGGCCTGGCCATCCGGGCCACGGGCAACAACCCGGACATGGTCCGCTCCTCCTCCATCAACCCGGCCTTCACCACCATCGTGGGCCTGTGCGTGGCCAACGCCTTCACCGCCCTGTCCGGCTGCCTGCTGGCCCAGTTTCAGCGCCTGGCCGACGTGAACATCGGCTCCGGCATGGTGACCATCGCCTTGGCCTCCCTGCTCATCGGGGGCACCATCCTGGGCCGGGGGGGCATCCTCAAGCGGGCCTGCGGGGTGGTGCTGGGCGCCTTCCTCTTCCGCCTGGTGTATACCGTCGCCCTGCGCCTTGACATGCCCGCCTTCATGCTCAAGCTGGTCTCCTCGGTCATCGTGGTGCTGGCCATCTCGGGGCCCTACCTCAAGCGCAGCTGGCCCACCATCCGCCGCCGCCTGACCTACCGCGCCGCCGCGGGGAAAGGGGGCGGAGAGAGATGCTGACCCTTTCCCACATCTCCAAGACCTTCAACCCCGGCACCGTCAACGAGAAGCAGGCCCTCACCGACCTGACCCTCCACCTGGACCCGGGTGAGTTTGTGACCATCGTGGGATCCAACGGGGCGGGGAAGAGCACCCTCTTCAACGCCATCTCGGGCAGCTTCTTTGTGGACAGCGGCTCCGTGGTGGTCAACGGGAGGGACGTCACCTTCATGCCCGAGTACAAGCGGGCCAAGCACATCGGCCGGCTGTTCCAGGACCCCATGCGGGGCAGCGCCCCGGGCATGACCATCGAGGAGAACCTGGCCCTGGCCGCAGGGAGCGGCGGGTGGTTCTCCCACATGACCAAGGCCGACCGCGCCCGCTTCCGGGACCGGCTGGCCCTGCTGGGCATGGGCCTGGAGGACCGGATGCGCCAGCCGGTGGGCCTTCTCTCCGGCGGCCAGCGGCAGGCCCTCACCCTCCTCATGGCCACCATGAACCCGCCCTGGCTGCTCCTGCTGGACGAGCACACCGCAGCCCTGGACCCGGCCACGGCGGAGAAGGTGCTGGACATCACCCGGGACGTGGTGGCGGAACACCACATCACCACCCTGATGGTCACCCACAACATGAAAAACGCCCTGGAGCTGGGCACCCGCACCCTGATGATGGACGCCGGGCGCATCGTCCTGGACGTACAGGGGGAGGAGCGGGGCCGCCTGACGGTGGACGACCTGCTCTCCCGCTTCCGGGAGAAGGTGGGCCAGGAGCTGGACAACGACCGGATCCTGCTCTCATAACGGAACAAAGCGGGGCCCCAGCCGCCGGGAAAGGCGGCCGGGGCCCCGTTTCATGTTTACAGCAGGAACAGCAGGCTCACCGCGATGAGCACCGCCAGCCCGATGAGATTGGCCAGGGTGAACACCGCCAGGTACCGCCCTGCCCGGGCGAGAGGGGAGCGGAGGTAGAGCCGGAAGGAGATGAGGCTGGCCAGGGAGGCGATAAGGGTCCCCAGACCGCCCACGTCGGTGCCCAGCAGGATGCCCTTCCAGTCCCCGGTGAAGCCGGAGAGGAGCACCGCGGCGGGCACGTTGCTGATGACCTGGCTGGCGCACAGGGAGGTGAGAAAGCCGCTTTGGGCCATGAGGCCGGAGAGCAGCTCCCGCACCGCCGGGATGGCGCCAATGTTGCCCGCGAAAATGAAAAAGCACACGAAGGTGAACAGCAGCCCGTAGTCCACCCGGGGGAAGAGGTGCCGGGCGAAGAGGGCCAGGCAGAGGACCACCACGGCAAAGAGAATGGGGTAGGGGAGCACATGGAACACCGAGAGCAGGCACAAAAGGAACAGCCCCGCCATGAGTCCGAGCTGGCCTCTGCGGCGGAGGACCTGCTTCTCCGGGAAGCGGACCTCGATGACCTCCGGGCCCACCAGCAACGCCGCCCCAGCCAGGCCGGCCAGGCTCACCAGGGTCAGGGGGAGCAGGACGGCGAAGAACTCCCCCGCCGGGATGGAGAAGGCGGAGTAGAGGTACAGGTTCTGAGGGTTGCCCACCGGGGTGGCCATGCTGCCCAGGTTGGCGGCCAGGGTCTGGAGCACCACCAGGTAGACCGCCTTCTCCATCCGCCCCACCAGCCCCAGCACCAGCAGGGTGAAGGGGACGAAGGTGAGGAGGGCCACATCGTTGGTGATGAGCATGGAGGTGAAGAAGGGGAGGAGCACCAGCACCAGGGCGAGAAAGCGCAGGCTCCGCTTCCCGGCGAGGAGCTTCTGGGCCAGCACGGCGAACACTCCGCAGTCCTGAAGTCCGGCCACCACCGCCATCAGGCAGAACAGCAGGGCCAGGACCCGGAAGTCGATGTAGTCCAGATAATCCGGGGAGGGGGGCACGAAGCACATGGAGACCAGGGCGCACACCAGGGCGATGGCGCTTACCGCCTCCCGCTTGACAAAGGCGGATATGCGGGCGAACATGGGCAGGACCTCTTTTCCAGGGAAACAGCTCCGCGGCCGCAAAGGGCACCGGAGCCGGAAGGAATATAGGAGCTCCGGCCGGGCCGGAGACCGGAGGCTATTATACTGTCTTGGGAAGAAAAACGCAACGCGTGAGGGGAATTTTTCTGTATTTTGCGACCGGAAGTGCGCAGAGCCCCCTTAAGAAATAAACGGTCTTTTCAGATGCAAGCGGGGAGCCTCCGGTATCGCTCTGGACGAGAGAACCGCTCTGCCCGCCCTCGCCTCACAGGGGCGGAACACTGGAGGGGCCCACACCTGGTTCAACGCCGCCGTGGAACAGCTGGACCTGGAGCGGTACCTGCCCGGCGCCTGAGCAAAACCAAACAAAAGCGCGGTTTTTCTTGACATTTTCCGTCGCCCTGGGTATACTAAGACCGTTATATGGATGCAGCGAGGATGGGAAGGAGTACACGCCCTTCCGGGGTCAAGAGAGACGCCGCACGGTGCGAGGCGTCCCCCGGAGTCGTGGAAGGTGGTCCCGGAGCTCCGGCCGTGAAGGGAGAAGTAAGGGCCGGCGGAAGCCCCCGTTACCGGGCGTTTGAGTGTGGGCGCGGCGCGCCCAAAACCAGGTGGTACCACGGACAGAAGCTGTTCGCCCTGAGCCTTTGGCTCAGGGCGCTTTTTTCTGTGGCGCCGGCCGGTGCGCCGGCGGAATTTGCGGACAGAGGAGCGGAAGATGACGCTGTTTGAATTGCAGACCACCCAGCGGGAGTACGACCGGGACAGCGAGAACCTGGTCCTGCTCAACCAGTACCTCCGGGGAGGAGGGGGCGCGAGAAGGCGCAATGTGGTCATTCTGGCAGTGGTGGGATTGGCGCTGCTGGCCTGGATGGTATGGCAGATCGCGTCCGGAGCGGCGGAGCCCTCGGCCCGGCTGCTCTTCCCCTTGCTCCCGCTGGCCGCTGCCGCGTGGCTGTTTCTGGACCTGCCTACCCGCCGGAAGCGGCGGGCCTGGCGGGAGCGCCTGGCGCGTAACGCACAGGAGCCGGACGTGCCTTTGCTGGTGGTGTTTGACGAGAACGGGTACTCGTTTGGTAGGGAAGGCGAGGAGCCCATTGCGGTGGACTACGACGATGTCCGCCGCCTCATCGAGACCGAGGACGATTTCTTTCTCACCGACCAGGCCCGGCCGGGCGCGCCCCGGTGCGTCTGCCTGAACAAGGCCCGCTTTGTGGACGGAACGCCGGAGGAATTCCGGGAGTTCATGGAGAAGATCGCCCAGGTGGGCACCGAACAGATCAAGCTGAAGCCATCCAAATAAGAGAAGGATATTTTGAATCAGGAGTTGTGACCAATGAACCGAGAACTGCCGAAAGCCTATGAGCCCCGGGAGGTAGAGGGCCGCATCTATGGGATGTGGGAGAAAAACGGCTGCTTTGAGGGCCACCGGGATCCGGACAAAAAGCCCTTCACCATCGTCATGCCGCCCCCCAACGTCACCGGCCAGCTCCACATGGGCCACGCCATGGACTGCACCATGCAGGACATCCTCATCCGCTTCAAGCGGATGCAGGGCTATGCCGCCCTGTGGGTCCCCGGCACCGACCACGCCGGCATCGCCACCCAGATCAAGGTGGAGGAGGAGCTGCGCAAGAACGAGGGCCTGACCCGCCATGACCTGGGCCGGGAGAAGTTCCTGGAGCGGGTATGGGAGTGGAAGAACACCTACGGCAACCGCATCGTGGAGCAGCAGAAAAAGCTGGGCGCCTCCTGCGACTGGTCCCGCTCCCGCTTCACCATGGACGAGGGGCTCTCCAAAGCGGTGCGCCATGTGTTTGTCTCCCTGTACGAGAAGGGCCTCATCTACAAGGGCTCCCGCATCGTCAACTGGTGCCCCCACTGCGTCACCGCCCTCTCTGACGCGGAGGTGGAGTACAAGGACAAGCCCGGCCGCCTGTGGCACATCAAGTACCCCATCCAGGGGGAGCCGGGGCGGTACGTCACCGTGGCCACCACCCGGCCCGAGACCATGCTGGGGGACACCGGCGTGGCCGTCAACCCCAACGACGAGCGGTACCAGGACCTCATCGGCAAGACCTGTGTCCTGCCCCTGATGGACCGGGCCATCCCCATCGTGGCCGACGAGTATGTGGACATGGCCTTCGGCACCGGCTGCGTGAAGATGACCCCCGCCCACGACCCCAATGACTTTGAGGTGGGGCTGCGGCACAACCTGGCCTCCATCCGGGTGCTGGACGACCACGGGGTGGTCAATGAGAACGGCGGCAAGTACCAGGGCCTGGACCGGTACGAGGCCCGGAAGGTAATCGTGGAGGACCTGGAGAAGCTGGGCCTGCTGGAGAAGATCGAGGAGCACCAGCACAACGTGGGCACCTGCTACCGCTGCGGCACCGACGTGGAGCCCATCATCTCCGCCCAGTGGTTCGTGAAGATGGAGCCCCTGGCCCGCGAGGCCCTGCGGGTGGTGCGGGACGGGGAGGTCAAGTTCGTCCCCGACCGGTTCGCCAAGATATACACCAACTGGATGGAGAACGTCCACGACTGGTGCATCTCCCGCCAGCTGTGGTGGGGCCACCAGATCCCCGCCTGGTACTGCGACGACTGCGGCCACATCAACGTCTCCCGGGAGGACCCGACAAGGTGCGAAAAGTGCGGCTCCACCCACCTGACAAGAGACCCGGACGTGCTGGACACCTGGTTCTCCAGCGCCCTGTGGCCCTTCTCCACCCTGGGCTGGCCGGAGCAGACGGCGGATCTGGACTTCTACTATCCCACCTCCGTCATGGTCACCGGCTACGACATCATCTTCTTCTGGGTGGCCCGGATGATCTTCTCCGGCTGTGAGCAGATGCACAAGATCCCCTTCCACACCGTGCTGATCCACGGCCTGGTGCGGGACGACAAGGGCCGCAAGATGTCCAAGTCCCTGGGCAACGGCATCGACCCGCTGG
>DVHW01000102.1 GCA_018711785.1 Candidatus Galloscillospira excrementavium | reverse complement strand
CGACGGCAAGTACGCCATCACCGAGGAGGGGCGGAAGAACGGGGCGGTCTGCGAGGGCAGCCTTCCCTACTCGGTCCGGGCCAAGTGCAGCGAAAAGCTGGCCCGGCTCAACGCCGCCCTGCGGCGGGACGCCCAGGTCCGCGCCCGGGTCGCCCCCCGGGAGGACGGCGCCTTTACCCTCTGCCTGGCCATGGACGACGAGGCGGGCAGCGTCCTCTCCCTGGAGCTGTGCTGCCCCAGCCGGGAGCAGGCCGATCGCCTGGCCGGCGCCTTCCGGGAGCGGCCGGAGCACATCTACAACGGGATCTTGGAGCTGCTGCTGGCCGAATCGGAAAAGGAGGGCACGCCGGAATGACCGAACCGTCCTTTTTCGGCATCCCCCTGTCCTTTCTGTTCCTCTACTTTATCGTCTACTCCTTCCTCGGCTGGATCATGGAGACCACCTACTGCTCCATTCTGGAAAAACGCTTTGTGGTGCGGGGCTTTCTCTACGGCCCCATCTGTCCCATCTACGGGGTAGGCGTGCTGATGATGATCTGCTGGTTCACCCCCCTGGTGGGACACCCCTTCTTTTTCTATGTCACCGCCACGGCGGTTATGTCGGCCTGGGAGTATTTTGTGGGCTGGTTTCTGGAGACCACCACCCACATCAAATACTGGGATTACAGCATGTACCGCTTCAACCTCCACGGGCGCATCTGCCTGTGGGTCTCCCTGACCTGGGGCGTGCTGGCCTATGTGGTCATCTTCTGGATTCACCCCGCCGTGGCCGGGGTGCTGGCCCTGATCCCGCCCCTGATCCGGTATATCCTGGACGGGGTCCTGGCCGCCCTGCTGGCCGCCGACGTGGTGGTCACCGTCCGCCAGCTCATGCTCATCACTAAGATGCTCTCCAAGCTCAACGCCCTCAGCGAAGATCTGCGGCTCCAGCTGACCCTGGGCAGGGCAGAGCTCTCTGACCGGCTGGACGACGCCCGGGAGGACCTGTCGGACCGGCTGGACAGCGCGAAAGAGGGGCTTTCCGATCGGCTCTCCGCCGTCCGGGAGGCCGGCGAGGCCGCCCGGAGCGCCTCCCGGGATACGGTGGAGTCTCTGCGCTCCCGATACAACGAGCTGCTCTCCAAGGCAGAGCGGCAGAGCCGCCACCTGCGCTATGTATACCGCGACATGACCTCCAGGGACTGGGGCGACGTGCTCAGCCAGGTCAAGGAGCAGGGCCGGACGCTGAAGGAGCGCCTCCGCCAGGCCGCCCGGGACCGGAAGAATCAGCGGTGAGCCGTGCGGCCCGCTTTGCCAAAGAATGCCGCAAAAAAGCGCCCCCGGAACCTTCTAGTTCCGGGGGCGCTCAGCTTGTGAAAGCACAAGACCGGCCGCAGCCGGCTTGAACCGGCGGCAAAGCCCCGGTTCAGACGCTCACATCAGCGGCGCGAACACCCGCAGCACCGCCCGCAGGAGCCGGCGGAACACCGAGTGCTCCCGGCACCGGGCCAGGGTGATCTCCTCGCACAGCTCCTGGGTGTCCAGGAAGTCCCGCTTGATGTCCAGCACCGTGGGGCCGCCGCACAGCCACACGCTGTCCTCAAAGTGGAGGAACAGGCTGCGGTAGTCCAGGTTGATGGAGCCCACGCAGCCGTAGCAGTCGTCCACCGCGAAGTTCTTCCCGTGGACAAAGCCGGGGGTGTACTCGTAGACCTTCACCCCCGCCTCCAGCAGGGGCTCGTAGTGAGCCCGGGTCACCTCAAAAATCACCCGCTTGTCCGGGATGTGGGGCGTCATCAGGCGCACATCCACCCCCGATTTGGCCGCGTTGCACAGCGCGGTGTTCACGCTGTCCGACACCACCAGATAGGGCGTCATAATATAGACGTAGTCCCTGGCCTTGCTGATGAGGTTCAGATAGACCGCCTCCCCCACCGGCTCCCCGTCCAGGGGGCTGTCGGTGTAGGGCTGGACGTAGTACCCGGCCCCCTCTCCCGACTCCTCCGGCAGCCGCCGGGGCCGGAAGGCTTCGTAGTCCTCCTCCGCGCCGCTGATATAGTCCCACATGGTGAGGAACATGACGGTCATGCTCCATACGCCCTCCCCCACCAGGCGGATGGCGCTGTCCTTCCAGTGGCCGTACTTCATCTTCCGGTTGATATACTCGTCGGCCAGATTGATGCCGCCGGTAAAGCCGGTGTGGCCGTCCACAATGCAGAACTTCCGGTGGTCCCGGTTGTTGAGCCGCACCGAGAGCACCGGGATGAAGCGGTTGAATACCTGGCACCGGATTCCCCTGGCCTCCAGCTCCCGGTTGTAGTTTTTGGGCAGGGTGTACAGGCAGCCCACGTCGTCGTAGATGACCCGCACATCCAGCCCGGCCCTGGCCTTCTCCTCCAGAATCTCCAGCACCGCGTCCCAGAACCGGCCCGGTGCGATGATGAAATACTCCAGGAAGATATACCGCTCCGCCTTCCGGAGGGCGGAGAGCAGGTCCTCCAGCACGTCGTCCCCCAGAGCGTAGTACTTGGTAGCCGTATTGGTGTAGGGCGGGCAGAAGGCGCACTGCTCCAGATAGCGGGACTGGTTCACCGCGTCCTTCCCGTAGGGTTCCAGCAGCTCCTCCGCCTTGGCGTCGGGCAGGAGCACGTCGGCCAGCTTCCGGTTCATGCCCTCCATCCTCCGCCGCATCCAGGGGGAGAGCCGGTTCCCTCCGCACAGCAGGTACACCAGGCCGCCAAAGACCGGCGCCAGCAGGATGGGGATGATCCAGGCGATCTTGTAGCCCGGGTCGCTCCGGGTGTTGACAATCCACAGCACCACCAGGACGGAGAGGACGACGCAGAACCAGTAAAAGTAGATGAAGTAGTCGGAAAAGGTGGCGGTGGCCAGCACCAGAATGGCGATCTGAAGGGCCAGCAGCAGCGCCACCAGTACTGTGCGGTGCAGCAGGATCGACGCCGCCTTTTTCAGAAAATTCATCCGCTCCCCTCCCTTCCTCCGTGCTGTATCCCGGGCGGACCGCTGTTATTTTACCACCACATTCTCCGCGCCAATCATCTCCCGCAGTTCTTTCACTAAAAATTCATGGGCCTGGCAGGTCATGGCCGGCGTCCACAGCTGGGTGTCCTCAAACTTGGCCTTGAAGAGATCGGTCCCGGCGAAGAGCTCCAGGATCAGGGTGATCTTCCGCCAGCGGGGGTCGTCGGCGCTGGGCATACGAATGTAAAGTTTTTTTGCTTTCCCGCTCTTGCCCCCCGGCAACAGAGGGGCTCCGTCGTCGGTGAGCAGGCGGACGCTGTCCACCATCAGCTGGGGGGCCTTCTCGTCCCGCACCGAGATCTTCCCCGCCGCCGCGATGGGCATGCCCTCCTTCAGGTAGCTGCCGCTCTCGGCGAGCACCCGGGAGAAGCAGAGGAGCTCCATGGAGCCGGTGTCGTCCTCCAGGGTGACATAGGCCATCAGGGTGTTGTTCCGGGTGGTCTTGGTCTTGGCCGAGCTGATGATGCCCGCCAGGGTGACCTTCTGTCCGTCCTGGTACTGCTCCGGTCCGTCCTCCCGGTCGAAGTCGGCCAGGAGGGAGCCGATGGGCACCGCGTGGTGGCGCTGGGCCATCTCCCGGTACTCGTCCATGGGGTGGCCGGTGAGGTAGAAGTTGATGGTCTCCTTCTCCATGGCCATCAGCTCCCGCCGGGAGTACTCCGGGATGGGCTGGAGGTTCAGCTCCGGCGCGGCGGGGGCCAGACCGCCGCCGCTGAACAGGTCAAACTGCCCTTCCAGGTTCTTCTTCCGCATCTCGGTCAGGCTGTCCAGCAGCTGGGGATAGGCCCCCATGAGCTGGGAGCGGAACACCCCCATGGAGTCAAAGGCGCCGCACTTGATGAGGTTTTCCACCACCCGCTTGTTCAGGTCGGCGTACTGCATCCGCTGGCAGAAGTCGGCAAACCCGGCGAAGGGACCGTTTGCCTCCCGCTCCTTCACCACCGCCTGGCTGAAGCCCTGGCCCACGCCGTTGATCGCCGCCAGGCCGAAGCGGATGTTGCCGTCCACCACGGTGAAGGTGTCCCCCGACTGGTTCACGTCCGGGGGCAGCAGCTGGATGCCGCACTCCCGGCACTCGGCGATGTACTCGGCCATCTTGTCCCTGGAGTCCAGCACCGAGGTGAGCAGGGCGGCCATGTACTCCCGGGTGTAGTGGCACTTGAAGTAGGCGGTCTGGTAGGCCACGATGGCGTAGCAAACCGCGTGGGCCTTGTTGAAGGCGTACTGGGCGAAGTCCTCGATCTCCGAGTAGATGGCCTCGCCGATCTCGGGCGGGATGCCGTTGCCCACACAGCCCTTGATGCCCCGCTCCTCGTCCCCGTAGATGAAGGCGTGTCGCTCCTTGGCGATCTGGGCCTTCTTCTTCTTGGAGATGGCCCGGCGGACCATGTCGGCCTGGCCCATGGTGTAGCCGCCCAGCTTGCGGAAGATCTCGATGACCTGCTCCTGGTAGACGATGCACCCGTAGGTGACCGACAGGATGGGCTTGAGGGCCGGGTGGCGGTAGGTGACCTTCTCCGGGTTGCGGGCGCACTCCAGGAACTTGGGGATGGAGTCCATGGGCCCGGGGCGGTAGAGGGCGATGATGGCGGTGATGTCCTCAATGCTCTTGGGCCGCAGGCCCACGCACACGCCGGTCATGCCCGCCGACTCCATCTGGAACACGCCGGAGGTTCGCCCCTCGGAGAGCATCTCAAAGACCGCCGGGTCGTCGTCCGGGATGGAGGAGAGGGTGAAGCCGGGCTGGGTGCGCTGGACCATCTTCACCGTGTCGTCCAGGATGGTCAGGTTCCTCAGGCCCAGAAAGTCCATTTTGAGGAGCCCCAGCTCCTCCAGGGTGGTCATCACGTACTGGGTAACCACCGATTCGTCATTTTTCGCCAGGGGGACATAGTCCACCACCGGCCGGCGGGTGATGACCACCCCCGCGGCGTGGGTAGAGGCGTGGCGGGGCATACCCTCGATGGCCTTGGCCATGTCGATGAGCCGGTGGATGCGCTCGTCCCCCTGGTAGGCGTCCCGCAGCTGCTTGGAGAGCTTCAGGGACTCGTCCAGGGTGATGTGGAGGGCGCCGGGGCCGCTTGGCACCTGCTTGGCCACCGTGTCCACCTCGGCGTAGGGCACGTTCAGGGCCCTCCCCACGTCCCGGATGGCCCCCCGGGCCGCCATGGTGCCGAAGGTGACGATCTGGGCCACGTGGTCGGCGCCGTACTTGCGCTGCACGTAGTCGATGACCTCCTGCCGCCGGCGGATGCAGAAGTCGATGTCGATGTCGGGCATGGTGACCCGCTCCGGGTTGAGGAACCGCTCAAAGTAGAGAGAGTACTTCATGGGGTCCACGTCGGTGATGTTCAGGCAGTAGGACACCATGCTCCCCGCCGCGCTGCCCCGGCCGGGGCCCACCGGGATGCCCTGGCCCTTGGCAAAGCCGATGAAGTCGGAGACAATGAGGAAGTAGTCCACAAACCCCATCTGGCGGATGACCCCCATCTCGTACTCCAGCTGTTTGCGGTAGGTCTCGTTCCCCTCCGGGTAGCGGCGGGCAAAGCCCTTCCGGCAAAGGTGCTCAAAGTAGGCGTCCGGGTCGTCCCACCCCTCGGGCAGCTTGAACTCGGGCAGGTGGTACTTGCCAAACTCGAACTCCAGCTCGCACTGGTCGGCGATTTTCTGGGTGTTCTCCACCGCCTCCGGCCAGTCGGGGAAGAGGGCGGCCATCTCCTCCTCGCTCTTGACGTAGAGCTCCTGGGTCTCCATTTTCAGCCGGTTGGGGTCGTCCACCGTCTTGCCCATCTGGATGCACATGAGCACGTCCTGCATCTCCGCGTCATCCCGGGTGAGATAGTGGGCGTCATTGGTGACCACCAGGGGGATGCCGGTCTCCCGGTGTAGGCGGAGGATGCCCTGGGCCACCACCGGGTCCTGGGGCAGGCCGTGGTCCTGGAGCTCCAGGTAGTAGTTCCCCTCCCCGAAGTGCTCCACCATCTCCAGGGCCGCCTTCTTGGTCCCCTCGTAGTCGCCCGCGATGAGCAGCCGGGGCACCTCGCCGGAGGCGCAGGCGGAGAGGGCGATGAGCCCCTCGGTGTGTTGCCACAGGAGCTCCTTGTCGATGCGGGGCTTGACGTAGAAGCCCTCCAGAAATCCACAGGAGACCAGATAGCTCAGGTTCCGGTAGCCGGTCTCGTTCCGGCACAGGAGCACCAAGTGGCGGGCGTGGTTGTCGATGCCGTGGACCATGTCGGTCCGCTTCCGGGGGGCCACATACACCTCGCAGCCGATGATGGGCTTGATGCCCGCCGCCTTGCAGGCCTTGTAGAAGTCCACCGCGCCGTACATGACGCCGTGGTCGGTGATGGCCACGGCGTTCTGTCCCAGCTCCTTGACCCGGCCCACCAGCTTGTCGATGCGGCAGGCGCCGTCCAGGAGGGAAAACTCGGTATGCAGATGTAGATGGACGAAGGACATGGCTGTGCCTCCTTCTCGCTTTAGTGTGGGGATGGTGCCGGGCAGACCGGGCCCGCCGCGCGCTTCCAATGGTTCAGCGGGCGCGCAGTGCGCGCCCCTACGATTTCGACAGCTCCACCAGCTTGCGCAGCCGGTGGTTGAGGGCGGACTTGGTGATGGGCGGCTGACACAGCTCGGCCAGCTGGGCCAGGGTGTACTCCGGGTGGGCGGCCCGCAGGTCCACCACCTCCTTGAGCTTGTCCGGCAGGTCCTGGAGCATCCCACGCTCCTCCAGCCGGCGGATGGCCTCCATCTGCTCCTGGGCGGCCTCCACCGCCTTGTCCAGGTTGGCGGCGTCGCAGTTGACCCGGCGGTTCACGCTCCCCCGCAGGTGCTTTTCCACCTTGGCGTTCATGACCTCCATGGCGGCCACCGGCGCGCCGATGGCGGTGAGGAAATCCTCGATGTACTCGCTCTGCTTAAAGTATGTCAAGTAGTTTGACTTGCGGGTGGTCTCCTTGGGGGAGAAGCCCGCCTCCCGCAGCAGGGCGGTCAGCTCCCGGCTCACATAGTAGTGGGAGGTGGCCAGCTCCAGGTGGTAGCCCTTGGCCGGGTCGGTCACCGCGCCCCCGGCCAGAAAGGCCCCCCGGAAGAAAGCCAAGCGGCAGTGGTCCTCCTCCAGCACCGCGAAGTTGATGTGGTGGGCCACCATCTCCGCCGGGTCGGCGCCGAAGGTCTCGCAGATGCGGCGGAGCTTGTCCGGCGCGGTGATGGAGAGGGTCCGCTTGCCCCGCTCCTCGGGGCCTGGGAGGACGTCGAACTCCACCCGGAAGGCCCGGCGGAAGAGCTGGATCAGCCGCTGGAGGAACTCGCCGCTCTCGGTGACGATGCGCACCTCCCGGCCGGAGAAGTGGTTGCAGAACAACAGCACCCCGTAGGCCTCCGCCTGGGCGCAGCACTTGCGGCTCAGGGCCGCCCTGCACAGCTCGTTCTTGGTCTGTCCGGAAAAGGACAATGGGCTCACCTCCCCTCCGGGCTGGGCCGGAGTCAGAAAATCCGGGTCTGGGCCCGGTCGCCGTAGATCTCCATCACCGCCGCCGCCAGCCGGGCGATGGAGTGCCGGGCGTAGTCCGAGGTCTCGGAGGCCAGGGGCCGGGTCACCAGCTCCACCCCCAGGGCCTCCAACCGGTCCCGGTCCACCAGGATGGGGGCCGCGTCCTCCGCCCGGTACCGCTCCAAAAGGCTGGTGCGCACCGGCGCGGAGTTGCACAGGCAGATGTCCACCAGGCCGGGCCCCGAGTGGCGCAGCAGGGCCGCCACATGGTCGGCGGCCGACATGCCCTCGGTCTCCCCGTCCTGGGTCATGATGTTGCAGATGTAAAGCTTTAATCCTTTCGCGCTGCGCACCGCATCGCTGACCCCCTCCACCAGCAGATTGGGGATGACGCTGGTGTAAAGGCTCCCCGGTCCCAGCAGGATGAGGTCGGCCTGCCGGATGGCCTCCAGGGTCTCCGGCAGGGCGGGCGGGCGTTCCGGCAGCAGGCGGACGCTCTCGATGCGGCAGTCCTGCTCCTTCTTGAAGCGGAAGATCTTGGACTCCCCCACCACATGGGTGCCGTTCTCAAAGGCCGCCTCCAGGGTCACGTTGGCGTTGGTCACCGGCAGGACCCGGCCGGTGATGGCCAGGACCTGGCTCATCTTGGCCACCGCCTCGTCAAAGGAGCCCGAGATGCCGTTAAGGGCGGCCAGCAGCAGATTGCCGAAGGCCTGGCCGGTCAGATTGCCCGAGCCGGCGGGAAAGCGGTAGGCCAGCAGGTCCTCCATCAGCGGCTCCACATTGGCCAGAGCCTGCATACAGCTGCGGATGTCCCCCGGCGGGGGCATCCCCAGCTCCCGGCGCAGCTGGCCGGAGCCGCCGCCGTCGTCGGCCACGGTGACGATGGCGGTGAGATTTCTGGTATAGCCCTTCAGGCCCCGCAGCATGGTGGACAGTCCCGTCCCCCCGCCGATGGCCACGATTTTCGGCCCCTGCGCCCAGCGCCGGTCGCCGCGGCCGTATGGTTGCGTCATAGACGACCTCCTGTACTCCGTACCCCGCCGCCCTTGGCGGGTCCGCCGGGTCAGGCCCGGGTCATGTCCCGGTGGTTCTCCGACACCGAGTAGCCCTTCTGCTTGATGAAATCGGCCAGCGCCTTGGTGACCGCCACACTCCGGTGCTGTCCGCCGGTGCAGCCGATGCCGATGACCAGGGCGGTCTTGCCCTCCTCCACATAGAGGGGCAGCAGGAAGCTCATCAGGTTCTCCAGGTACTGCATGAAGTCCTTGGTCTGCTGGTAGCCGAACACAAAGTTGTACACCCCGTCGTCCAGCCCGGTCTGATGGCGCAGTTCGGCGATGTAGTAGGGGTTTGGCAGAAAGCGCACGTCAAAGACCAGGTCGGCCTCGATGGGGATGCCGTACTTGAAGCCGAAGGAGATGACCGACACGCTCATGGCCTGCTGGGCCCCGCCGTTCCCGAAGAGCCGGAGCACCTCCCCCCGGAGCTTGGCCGTGGAGAGGGCCGAGGTGTCGATGATATACTCGGCCCGGGAGCGCACCGGCGCCAGGGCGGTCTTTTCCAGCCGCACCGCCTCGTCCAGGGAGCGGCCGCTCCGGGCTAGGGGGTGGGAACGGCGGGTCTCCTTGTAGCGCTTGATGATGGTCTCCTCCCCCGCCTCCACAAAGAGGATGCGGTAGGCGCACCCCAGGTCCTGCAGGGCCTCCAGCGCCTCAAAGAGACCGTCGAAGGTCTGGCCGCCCCGGATGTCGGTGACCAGGGCCACCCGGTCGTACTTCCCCGGGCTGGCCATGCATAGCTCGGCCAGCTTGGGGATGAGGGCGGCAGGCAGATTGTCCACCACATAGAAGCCGATGTCCTCCAGAATGGAGGCGGTCTTACTCTTCCCCGCCCCGGAAAGGCCGGATATGATGACAAATTCCATGGTGTTCTCCCTCTCTCTTCCCGTCACAGGCCCAGGGTCCGGACCTCCAGCTCCAGGGTAACGCCGGTCTCCCGGAGCACCCGCTCCCGCACCTGGTCGATCAGGCCCAGAATATCGGCGCAGGTGGCGCCGCCCCGGTTGACAATAAAGCCCGCGTGCTTCTCCGACACCTGGGCGCCCCCCACTGTCAGGCCCTTCAGGCCGCACTGGTCGATGAGGGCGGCGGCAAAGTGGCCCTCCGGCCGCTTGAAGGTGCTGCCCGCGCTGGGGTACTCCAGGGGCTGCTTTTCCCGGCGGCGGGCCATCAGCTCCTCCATCCGCTCCCGGATGGCCCCGGCGTCCCCCGGCCGGAGCGCCAGCTCCGCCTCTACGATCAGCCAGTCCGGCCGGTCAGAGAAGAGACTGTGCCGGTAGGACAGGCCGCACTCCGCCGCGGGGAGCGTCCGCACCTCTCCACTGCCGTCCAGGCAGGTGACCGAGGCGAGCACCTGGGCCATCTCCCCGCCGTAGGCCCCGGCGTTCATCACCACCGCGCCCCCCAGGCTGCCCGGGATCCCGTGGGCGAACTCCAGTCCGGTCAGGCCCCGCCCCAGGGCGGCATTGGCCAGGCGGGCCAGGGAGATGCCGCTCCCCGCCCGAAGGCGGCGGTTCACCTCCCGCACCTGGTCCAGCCCGCCGGTCTTGACCACAAAGCCGTCGTAGCCCTGGTCGGCCACCAGCAGGTTGGAGCCGTTGCCCAGGAAAAAGGGGACAATGCCCAGCCCGGCGGCGGTCCGGACCGCCGCCTCCGCCTCCGCCCGGGTCCGGGGCAGGGCCATCAGCCGGGCGGGCCCCCCCACCCGGAAGGTGGTGTGGGCCGCCATGGGCTCCCGCTCCCGCAGCTCCAGGCCGGGACAGCGGGCGCGCAGCTGCTCTGTAAGGGTGGAATACCGGTCCATTCCGTACCTCCCTGGTCAAAGGTTTTCCACCCCGCGGAGGGGGTGTTTCCTGTCGATTATCATGCGTATGGAACAATGCCGAAAGCCCTGAACGCCAAGGTTTTCAAGGCAACCGCCTCTGTTCAGGCCAAGGGTTTTGGGCTGAAACAGCTCCAAACCCTTTTGCGGTTTCTTCGGCAGACATTATTATAGCAGAAAATCCCGCCGATTAGAAGCCCGGGCGCCAAAAACCCGCTACACCTTGATGCACAGGGCCTCCAGCTCCTCTCGGGTGCCCCGGAACACGTTCATGTCGATGTATCTCTGCGCCCCCGTGTAGCCCGCCAGCTCCCCCGTGTGGGAGTACTGCCAGAAGCTCCAGTCCCGCCACACCGGGGCGGCCACCGGCATACTCACCCACAGGGGGCAGTCCGGGTATCGGCCCTCGACGTAGAGCCGGTAGGACCGCTCGGTCACATAGAGGATGGGCTTGCAGCCATAGTGGGCCTCCAGGGCGGCGAGCAGCTCGTCCAGAATGGGCCAG
>DVHW01000101.1 GCA_018711785.1 Candidatus Galloscillospira excrementavium | reverse complement strand
GGCCGGACCCCATGGGGTCCGGCCCGGTCCTGTATTCATCCTTATCCCAGCAGCAGCTGGTCGTCCGCCTCGCTGGAGCCGGTGGCCTGGCCGAACTTGGCCAGCAGGTCCTCCACAGTGAGCTTCTGCTTCTCCTCCCCGGCGATATCCAGGGCGATGCGGCCCTCGTACATCATGATGAGCCGGTCGCCGTACTCAATGGCGTCCCGCATGTTGTGGGTGATCATCAGGGTGGTCAGCCGGTCCCGGTTGACGATGAGCCGGGTGACCTCCATCACCTTGGCCGCCGTCTTGGGGTCCAGGGCGGCGGTGTGCTCGTCCAGCAGGAGAAGCTTGGGCTTGACCAGACTGGCCATCAGCAGGGTCAGGGCCTGCCGCTGGCCGCCGGAGAGGAGGCCCACCTTGACGGTCATCCGGTCCTCCAGCCCCAGGTCCAGCACCTTCAGCAGCTCCCGGTAGTGCTCCCGCTCCTTCTTGGTGATGCCGGGGCGGAGGGTTCGCTTCTGCCCCCGGCGGGCGGCCAGGGCCAGGTTCTCCTCGATCTGCATGGTGGCGGCGGTGCCCATCATGGGGTCCTGGAACACCCGGCCGATATACTTGGCCCGCTTGTGCTCGGGAAGGCCGGTCACGTCCACGCCGCCGATGGAGATGGTGCCGCTGTCCACCGGCCACACCCCGGCCACCGCGTTCAGAAGGGTGGACTTGCCAGCGCCGTTGCCGCCGATGACGGCTACGCTCTCCCCGTCCTTCAGGTGGAGGGTGACGCCGTTCAAGGCCCGCTTCTCGTTGATGGTGCCGGGGTTGAAGGTCTTGCAGATGTTGTCGATCTTAAGCACGGACGGCGCCCCCCTTTTTGGACTTGCTGAAGTATTTTCCCTTCCAGTAGGGGACGGAGAGGAACACCGCCACGATGAGGGCGGAGAGGAGCTTCATATCGTCGGTGTTCAGCCCAGCCCAGATGACCACCTGGTACACCAGATAGTAGATGATGGCGCCCAGGGCCACCGAGAGCAGCTTAAGGGCGAAGTTGCGGAACACCTTGGAGAAAAGGACCTCCCCGATGATGACGGCGGCCAGGCCGATGACGATGGCGCCCCGGCCCATATTCACGTCGGCAAAGCCCTGGTACTGGGCCAGCAGGGCGGAGGAGAGGGCCACCAGGCCGTTGGAGATCATCAGGCCCAGCACCTTGGCCAGGTTGACGTTGATGCCCTGGGCCCGGGCCATGTTGGGGTTGGCGCCGGTGGCCCGGAGGGAGGAGCCCAGCTCGGTGCCGAAGAACCAGTAGAGCACCGCGATGATGACCAGGACGAACACCGCGCTGATGAAGATGGGATTACCCAGCCCCAGGACCCGAATGTCCCGCTGGGAGATGAGCAGGTCGTACTGCACCGCATTCACCGGCCGGTTGGCCTGGCCCATGATGCGCAGGTTGATGGAGTAGAGGGCCAGCTGGGTCAGGATGCCCGAGAGAATGGCGGGGATGCCGCAGGCGGTGTGGAACAGCCCGGTGATGAGCCCGGCGATCATGCCCGCGCAGAAGGCGCCCAGCAGGGCCGCCCATACATTGGCCCCGGCCATGGTCAGCATGATGAAGGTGGCGCCGCCGGTACACATGGTGCCGTCTACCGTCAGGTCGGCCACATCCAGGATTTTATAGGTGATATACACCCCGATTGCCATGATGCCCCAGATGAGCCCCTGGGCGGCCACGCCTGGCAGGGCGTTGACCAGACTCATGATATCCAAACTGAATTCCTCCCATGGCCTGCCGCGGCAGGTCCGATATACTTCCACAGTATAGCAAAAAAGAGCGGAAAAGAGAAGCCCCTTTTCCGCTCCTTTTGATGTTATTTTCTCCGGGGACCGGAGAGGTCACTCGGTGGCAATGGCCTCGTAGCCCTCCAGCGGGGTCAGGCCCAGGGCATCGCACATGGCGGCGTTGTACTTGGGGGTGAACTGGGGCGCGTACTCGATGGCCATGGCGGCGGGGTCGGCGCCGTTGACCAGGATCTCATAGGCCATCTCGCCGGTGGCGTAGCCGATGTCGTAGTAGCTGATGGTCAGGGTGGCCACGCCGCAGCCGGAGCAGATGCCCTCCTCGCCGGCGATGATGGGGGTCCCAGTGTCCAGGGAGATGTTGCCGATGAGCTCGGCGTTATTGGCGCAGGTGTTGTCGGTGGGAATGTACACCACGTCGCTGCTGGAGCAGGCGGTGGTGGCGACGGCGGAGAGGTCGTTGGAGTCGGAGAAGGAGTACTGGGTGCAGGTGATGCCCGCCGCCTCCAGATAGCTCTGGACGGTGTCCACCTGGTACTGGCTATTGGGCTCGGCGGAGCAGTAGAGCAGGCCCACGGTCTGGGCCTCGGGGAACCACTCCTGGATCATGGCCGCCTGCTGGTCCAGGGGGGCCAGGTCGGAGGTGCCCGAGACATTGATGCCGGTGGTTCCGCTGAAGCCGTCGATGCCCAGGGCCACGCCGTACTCGGTGATGGAGGTGCCCAGGATGGGGATGTCGCCGGTGGCGGCCACGGCGGCCTGGAGGGCGGTGGTGCCGTTGGCCATGATGAGGTCCACGCTGGAGGCCACGAAGCTGCCCGCGATGGTGGAGCAGTTCGCCGTGTCACCCGAGGCGTTCTGGTACTGGAACTCCACCTGGTCGCCCAGCAGGTCGGTCAGCGCGTCCCGGAAGCCCTCAGTGGCCGAGTCCAGAGCCACGTGCTGCATCTGCTGGATGATGCCCACTGTGTAGCTCTCCCCGGTGGAGGGGGCCTCGGTGGGGTCGCCCTCGGCGGCCGGGGTGGGGGTGGCGTCGGCGGCGGGCGTGGGGGTGGCATTGGCGTCGCCGCCGGAGCAGGCGGCCAGGGCGAGGACCATGGCGGCGCTCAGAAGCAGGGCCGCCAGCTTGGACAGCTTTTTCATTTCCATTTCCTCCATCGATGACAGATTGAGATACTTTAGCACTTTGTGGTGCTAAAATGTTACTGACATTATACGCACTTCCTGGGAAAATGTCAACCTGGAATTCAAAGAAAGTTTATATTTTACCCTCCGGCAGCGGCCGGTTTTGCATGGACATTTTTCCCTGCGTGTGATAAGATAAGTCATACTTTGGCTTTGTATGTATGGAGGCAGCGGTTTTGCGGATCGACGTTTTGGGTGTGGAATTTGATAACCTGACGCTGGCGGAGGCGGTGGACCGGGCGCAGGCCCTGGCCGGCGGAGAGGGGTTTCACTATGTGGTCACCCCCAACCCGGAGATCGTGATGACGGCCCAGAAGGACCCGGCGTTTCAAAAGGTGCTCTCGGGGGCCGACCTGGTGCTGCCTGACGGCATCGGCGTCATTAAGGCCGCGGCCATCCTGGGCCGCCCCTTGAAGGAGCGGGTGCCCGGCATCGACGTGGCCGTCGCGCTGATGGGCCGCATGGCCGGCAGCGGGACGAGGCTCTTCCTGCTGGGGGCCAAGCCCGGCGTGGCCGAGGCGGCGGCGGAGAAGCTGCGGGCGGCCTATCCCGGCCTCCAGATCTGCGGCACCCACGACGGGTATTTTCAGGACGATGCCCCGGTGGTGGAGGCCATCCGTGCCGCCCGGGCCGAGGTGGTCTTTGTCTGCCTGGGGGCCCCCAAGCAGGAGTTCTGGATGGCCCGGAACGGCCCGGAGACCGGCGCGAAGCTGATGCTGGGCCTGGGCGGGGTGCTGGACGTGTTCGCCGGAGCGGTGGAGCGGGCCCCCGAGCGGTGGCAGCGCATGGGACTGGAGTGGCTCTACCGTCTGATCCGGGAGCCCAGCCGCATCGGGCGGATGGCCCGGCTGCCCCTGTTCCTGGTACAGGCCTACCGGGCCAAGTGGGGCGGAAAAGAGTAAATTTTTGCACTCTATGATATGATATAGGGTATGCGCATCCGCCCGCTCCCGCGGGCGGGCGCTCAGAGTTCCAGTCCATGGCGCGGCAGAGCGCGCCGCGGAGGCGTGTTTCCCAGACCGCCAGCGGCAACGAGAAAACAGCCGGCCGGGGGGATTGCCCGGCCGGGAGGAGCGCACAATGAACGGAAAGCTGATCGTATTCGAGGGCACCGACGGCTCGGGCAAGTCCACCCAGTTCGCCCGGCTGTGCCGGCACCTGGAGGAGGAGGGGCGGCCCTTCCGCCGCCTGGTCTTTCCCCAGTACCAGGAGCCCTCTTCCGCCCTGCTGCGGATGTACCTGAACGGGGAGTTCGGCTCCCATCCTGACGATGTGAACGCCTACGCCGCCTCCACCTTCTACGCGGTGGACCGGTACGCCTCCTGGAGGAAGGCCTGGGGGGAGTGGTACCAGGGCGGCGGGCTGGTGCTCTCCGACCGGTACACCACCTCCAATGCGGTGCACCAGGCCTGCAAGCTGCCCGAGGGGGAGTGGAACGGCTTTTTCCAGTGGCTGTTCGACTTTGAGTACGGCAAGCTGGGCCTGCCCAGGCCCGACCTGGTGGTCTACCTGGACATGCCCACCGACCGGGCGGTGGAGATGCTCCGCGCCCGGGAGGCGGCCACCCACACCTCCGCGGACATCCACGAGGTGGATACCGGCTATCTGCGCAAGTGCCGCGCCGCCGCCCTGGCGGCCGCCGGGTATGACGGCTGGCGCCGGGTGTCCTGTGTGGACGGGGACGGCAAGGTGCGGGACATTGAGGAGATCCACCGGGAGATCTGGTCCCTGGTGGAGGAGAGCGGGCTGCTCTGAGCCCGGAAGGGAAACCTGCGGCCGCCCCGCGGCCGGAACAATAAGGTCAAACAAGAACAAGGGAGGGTCCCCCATATGGTTTATATCTTGCTGGGAGAGGGATTTGAGGAGGCAGAGGCCCTGGTGCCCGCCGACCTGCTGCGCCGCGCCGGCGTGGAGACCGCCTTGGTAGGGCTGGAGGACCAGATGGTCACCGGCAGCCACGGCATCACTGTACAGGCCGACCGGACGCTGGAGGAGGTGGACCTGGAGGGGATGGAGATGCTGGTCCTGCCCGGCGGGCTGGGGGGCGTGGAGTCCATCCAGATGAACCTGTTCGCCCTGGCCCTCATTCAGCGCTCCTATGACCGGGGAATCTATCTGGCGGCCATCTGCGCCGCCCCCACCATCCTGGCCCACCAGGGGTTCCTGGACCGGCGCAAGGCGGTGTGCTACCCCGGCATGGAGGATGAGATGGGCTCTGCCGTGGTGCAGAAGGGGAAAAACGTGGTGGTGGACGGCCATATCATCACCGCCGAGGCCGCCGGCTCCGCCTTTGACTTCGGGCTGAAGCTGGTGGAGACCCTGCGGGGCCCGGCCGCGGCCGAGCAGGTCCGGGAGAGTGTCCACTACCGCTGCTGAGAAGGCGGCCCTCCGCCGGGCCATTCGGGCGGCCCAGCAGTCCTGGACGGCCCAGCGCCGCCGGGAGAGCGACCGGGCCCTCTTTGCCCGCTTTCTGGCCCTGCCGGAGCTGGCGGGGGCGGAGACCGTGCTCCTCTTTCACGGCATGGGGGCGGAGCCCGACACCCGGGCGCTCATCGCCGCCCTCCTGGCGGAGGGAAAACGGGTCGCCCTGCCCCGGTGCCGGCCGGGACACACCCTGGAGGTCCGGCGTATTGAAATGGACAGCACCTTGATGCGCCACCCCTATGGGATGGATGAGCCGGGGGAGGACTGCCCCCTTCTCTTGCCGGGGGAGGTGGACCTCGTCCTGGTCCCGGCGCTGTGCTATGACCGCGCCGGATTTCGCCTGGGTCAGGGCGGGGGGTACTATGACCGCTACCTGGCCGCCTTTTCGGGGACTGCGGCGGGGCTGTGCCGGGCAGAATTCCTTCGGGAGCAGCTGCCCCGGGAGGAGCACGACCGCCCGGTGGACCTGGTCCTCACCGAGGAGGAGACCCTGCGGCCTGTCCCACCCGGCGGCAGGTGAAACGGGCCCGGATGGGCCCGCCTCACAGCGTCAGGCAGCGGAGGACTCAGCAGCAGCCGCAGCCGTCGTTGCAGTTGTTGTTGCAGCCGCAGCCACAGCCGTTGCCGCTGAAGCCGCTGCCGCCGCAGCAGCAGCACAGGAGGATGATGATCAGGATGATCCACAGGCAGCTGCTGCCGCCCCAGCCATTGTTACCACAGCACATAGATGTTCACCTCACAAATTTCTAAGAGATCGGGAGTTTTTCGCCCCCTCTCCCTTCACGACCCATACTATGTCACGGTGGGGGAAGTGGTGACCCGGGGACGGGGCTGAGCCAGATTTTTACCGGAAACGATTGGAGTTGTACGCATGTCTCAGGAAGAAAGAAGAAATACCCGCCCGTCCTCTGCCTCCGATGGGTCTCGGACCAGGAGCGCTTCCGGACGGGAGAGCGCCCGCCGGAGCCAGAGCCAGAGTACCCGGCGCAGGCGCCGCGGCATGGGCGTCGGCGGAGCGCTGCTCTATGTGGTGCTGGTCATCGGCGTTTCCGCCCTCCTGGCCGGGGTGGCCTGGATCATGGCGGGGGACGTGCTGGCCCTGAACAAGGAGCCGCTGGAGGCCACCATCACCCTGACGGAGGAGATGTTCAACAGCCGGGAGGTCACCGACGAGGACGGCAATACCGAGACCGTCCTCATTGCCAAGGTGGGCGAGGTGGCCAGGCTGCTCCGGGAGGAGGGCATCATCGAGTACCCCCTGGTGTTCCAGCTCTTCTCCGCCATCACCGGGGGGAGCGAGAAGATGGCGCCGGGCACCTACACCCTGGACACCGACATGGACTACCGGGCCATTATCAGCAATATGAGCGCCTCCAGCGCCTCCCGGGCCACGGTGGACGTGACCATCCCGGAGGGCTACACCGCCATGCAGGTCTTTGAACGCCTGGAGGAGAACGGCGTGTGCACGGTGGAGGAGCTCCAGGACACCGCGGCCAACTACGACTTCAAGTTCTCCTTCCTCCAGAACGTCATCCCCCTGGGGGACTACCGCCGGCTGGAGGGCTACCTCTTCCCGGACACCTACACCTTCTATGTGGGGGACGACCCGGTGAACGTCCTCAACAAGATGATCCTCCGCTTTGACCAGAAGTTCACCGACGAGATGCGCCAGGAGGTGGCCGACAGCGGCCACACCATCCACGAGGTGGTCATCGTGGCCTCCCTCATTGAGAAGGAGACCACCGGCGACGACCAGACCTCCATCTCGGCGGTCATCTGGAACCGGCTGGCCAGCGACAACTACCGCCTGCTCCAGATCGACGCCACCGTGCAGTATATCCTCCCCGAGCGCAAGGAGTTCCTGACCGCCGAGGACCTGGCCATCGACAGCCCCTACAACACCTATCTCTACGAGGGCCTGCCCGCCGGACCCATCGCCAATCCGGGCGAGTCCTCTATCCGGGCCGCCATGAACCCGGAGGACAGCAACATGTATTTCTATGCCCTGGGCGACGACGGAGACCACCACTTCTTCCGCACCTATCAGGAGCAGCAGAACTTCATCCAGAGTCAGGAGTACTACCAGAATGCCAATAGCGGGGAATAGAAAACTGGAGCTCCTCGCCCCGGCGGGGGACATGGAGCGGCTGGAGATGGCGGTGGCCTACGGGGCCGACGCGGTGTACCTGGCGGGGGAGACCTTCGGTATGCGCTCCTTTGCCGGGAATTTCACCCCGGAGGGGCTCGCCAAAGCGGTGGCGCTCTGCCGCCGCCACGGCGTGGCGGTCCACGTCACCTGCAACACTATGCCCCGCAGCGATGAGGCGGACCGCCTGCCCGAGTGGCTCGCCTACCTGAACGACGTGGGGGTGGATGCGGTCATCCTGGCCGACGTGGGGGTCCTCTCTCTGGCCAAACAGTACGCCCCGGATGTGAAGATCCACATCTCCACCCAGGCCAGCGTGACCAACTACGCCGCTGCCCGGGCCTGGTACGCGCTGGGGGCCTCCCGGGTCATCCTGGCCCGGGAGCTGAGCCTGGACGAGGTGCGGACCATCCGGGACAAGACCCCGCCGGAGCTGGAGCTCGAGTGCTTCGTCCACGGGGCCATGTGCGTGAGCTATTCGGGCCGGTGCCTGCTGTCCAACTACATGACCGGGCGGGACGCCAGCCGGGGCTCCTGCGCCCAGCCCTGCCGGTACAAGTACGCCCTGATGGAGGAGAAGCGGCCGGGGGAGTATTTCCCGGTCTTTGAGGACGAGCGGGGCACCTATATCATGAACTCCCGGGACATGTGTATGATCGACCACATCCCGGAGCTGCTCGACGCCGGGGTGGACTCCCTGAAGATCGAGGGCCGGGCCAAGAGCGCCTACTACGCCGCCGTCATCACCGGGGCCTACCGCCACGCGGTGGACGCCGCCCTGGCCGGGGAGCCCCTGGACCCGGTGTGGCGGGACGAGGTGGAGAAGGTCAGCCACCGGCACTACTCCACCGGGTTTTTCTTCGGCCAGCCCGGCCAGTTCACCGAGGACGCCCGCTATGTCCGGGACTGGCAGGTGTGCGCGGTGGTGGAGTCCTGCGACGGGCAGGGCAATGCCGTGCTCTCCCTGCGCAACAAGTTCGCCCGGGGGGAGGAGCTGGAGCTGGTGGGGCCCGGCGTAGACCCCACGGCGTTTGCGGTGGGGGAGATGGCCGACAGCGACGGCCTGTCCATCGCTGAGGCCCGTACCCCCCAGATGAAGGTGCGACTGACCCTGCCCCGGGCGGTGCCGCCCCTGTCCCTGCTGCGGCGGGGGCCGGCAACATGAGATTGTCGAAAAAGTGCAAGACACTTTTTCGAGAGAGTTGCGGCGGTCTGCGCGCAAGATTTTGCCCTTGCGGGGGACGGGCAAAACTCACACTTGCCCGCCGAGAAGTGTTTTTCGCCACGCGCATGTCGCGGCAAAAAACTGATTTTCACTTTTTTCGCGCCTGCGGGCGCGAACTCTACGAGGTTTTGATAAGATATCGTTTACTGACGCAGAAGGAGCGTGACCCCGTTTTGAACCAGACCCATGTCCGGCACAGGGGGTACGACCTGCTGCGTCTTTGCTCCATGGCGGCGGTGGTGTACCTCCACGCGGCGGCGGACGCCCTGCGCCAGGGGGAGGACGCCGCCCTGTGGCACGTGTCCAACACGATCAGCGCCCTGGCCTCGGCGGCGGTGCCCCTGTTTTTTATGCTCTCCGGGGCCCTGCTGCTCTCCAGCGGGAGCACGGAGCGGCCGGGGTATGTCCTGCGCCGCCGCCTTCCCCGGGTGGCAGTGCCCCTGCTGGCCTGGTCGGCGGTGGCCCTGGTCTGCCTCTGGTGGCGGGACGGGGCCCAGACCGCCCTGGATGCCCTCCGGTGGCTGCCCAGCATGAGCGTCATCACCCCTTACTGGTTCCTCTACGCCCTCATCCCCCTCTACCTCCTCTCCCCGGCGCTGAAGGTGCTCTGCGACCACCTGACCGAGAGCCAGTGGCGCTACCTGCTGGGGCTGTGGCTGGTGGTGACCGTGGGCTTCGGCACCCTGTACCGCTTCGTCCCCGCGCCGTGGAACTCCTGGTTCCAGCTCAACGAGGTCTACACCGTCAGCGCCGTGGGGGGCTACGCCGGGTACTTCCTCCTGGGGGCCTGGCTGGCCCGGCGGGAGAAGCTGCCCCACGCCGGGGCGCTGTGGGCGGTGGTCCTGGCCGACTGGGCGATCATCGCCCTGGGCACCTGGAGGCTCTCGGCGACCGCGGGGAGCTATGACGAGCGGTTCAAGAACTACCTGGGCGTCTTTACCGCCCTGCTCGCCGCCGCCCTTTTCCTGCTCTTCCTCCGGTATGGCCGGGGCCGGGAGAGCGGGAGGGGGCTCGCCTTCCTCTCGGAGAACGCCTTCGGGGTCTATCTGTCCCACCCCATGGCCCTGGCTCTGGTGGAGGGGCTGCTGGGCCCCCTGGCCGGCGGCGTGGGGGGACAGGCAATCACCTTTCTGCTGGCCCTGGCCGGGTGCCTGGCCGGGTCGGTGCTGGTGGGGAGCGTCCCCGGGCTGTGCTTTGTTGCCACCGGGCGGCGCTTCCGGGCGGCCTGCCAAAACAGCAACCTCTTTTCCCTGGGAAAAGGGCGGAAAAGCGATTGACAAAGCCAGTTTTCGTGATACAATGTTAACGCTGTATGAAAAAACGCCATGACGGAGCCAAGAGGCCCACGCCGCCGGAAAGCGAGAGGGGAGAGTGAGAGCCCTCGGCGACACGGGGCCCCGCGCCACTCCCGAGCGGCCCGGGATGACCGGGACGGCTGCCCCCGTTACGGGCGCAATGAGATGCCCGGCGCGGCCGCGCCGGGACAATCAGGGTGGTACCGCGGAGCTGACGCTTCGCCCCTGGGCGACCGGGGGCGGGGCGTTTTTTGTTCCGCCCGGCTCCCCGGCGCGAGAAGAGACCAGATTACGGAGGTAACTAGCGACATGAACAAGCCCAAACCCTATGGCGTCAACGAGCTGCGGGAGATGTTCCTGAAGTTTTTCGAGACAAAGGGGCACCTGCGCCTGCCCAGCTTCTCCCTCATCCCCCAGAACGACGCCTCGCTGCTGCTCATCAACAGCGGCATGGCCCCCATGAAGCCCTGGTTCACGGGGGAGCAGGAGCCCCCCCGCCGCCGGGTGACCACCTGTCAGAAGTGCATCCGCACCGGCGACATCGAGAACATCGGCCACACCGCCCGCCACGGCACCTACTTTGAGATGCTGGGCAACTTCTCCTTCGGCGACTACTTCAAGAAGGAGGCCATCCACTGGGCCTGGGAGTTCCTCACCAGCCCCGAGTGGGTGGGCCTGGACCCGGACCGGCTCTACCCCTCGGTGTTCGCCGGCAACGAGACCACCCCCGCCGACGACGAGGCCTTCCGCATCTGGAACGAGGAGGTGGGTATTCCCGCCGAGCGTATCTTCAAGTTCGGCAAGGAGGACAACTTCTGGGAGCACGGCAGCGGCCCCTGCGGCCCCTGCTCGGAGATCTACTACGACCGGGGGGAGAAGTACGGCTGCGGCAAGCCCGGGTGCACCGTGGGCTGCGACTGCGACCGGTATATCGAGGTCTGGAACGTGGTGTTCTCCCAGTTTGACAACGACGGCGAGGGCCACTACACCGAGCTCAAGCAGAAGAACATCGACACCGGCATGGGCCTGGAGCGGCTGGCCGTGGTGTGCCAGGACGTGGACTCCCTCTTTGACGTGGACACGGTGATGAACATCACCAATAAGGTCTCCTCCATCACCGGCGCCCACTACGGCGAGAGCCACGAGAAGGACGTGTCCCTGCGGGTCATCACCGACCACATCCGCTCCGCCACCTTCATGATCTGCGACGGGGTGCTCCCCTCCAATGAGGGCCGGGGCTATGTGCTGCGCCGTCTGCTGCGCCGGGCGGCCCGCCACGGCAAGCTCCTGGGGGTGAACGAGCCCTTCCTCTATGAGGTCTGCTCCACCGTCATCCACGAGAACCAGGGCCACTACCCCGAGCTCACCGAGCGGCAGGACTATATCACCAAGGTCATCCGCACCGAGGAGGAGAACTTCGCCCGCACCATCGACGGCGGCCTGAAGATCTTCAAC
>DVHW01000002.1 GCA_018711785.1 Candidatus Galloscillospira excrementavium | reverse complement strand
TCATCCGCCTGGGCGACGGCCGCCAGTGCGCCCTGGTGCTCACCACCGGGGGCACCGGCTTCTCCCCACGGGACCGCACCCCCGAGGCCACCCTGGCGGTGGCCGACCGGAACGCCCCCGGCATCGCCGAGGCCATCCGGGCCTACTCCCTGCGCATCACCGACCGGGCCATGCTCAGCCGGGGGGTCTCGGTCCTCCGGGGGAGCACCCTCATCGTCAACCTGCCCGGCAGCCCCAAGGCCGCCCGGGAGGGGCTGGAGTGCATCCTCCCCGCCCTGGGCCACGGCCTGGAGGTCCTCCGGGGCACGGCGGGGGACTGCGCCCGCTGATTGGGTTCCATCCCCCGGCGGGGCCGGGGGATGGAGATAGAACGGCACAAAAGAAGGGAGGATACGCATGAAACTCAGCGCCAGGAACCAGCTCAAGGGCACGGTGCTCTCCATTGAGGAGGGGGCCGTCAACGGCATCGTCAAGCTGGACATCGGTGGGGGCAACGTCATCACCTCCACCATCTCCATGGCGGCGATCCGGGAGCTGGGCCTCCGCGTGGGCGGCACCGCCTACGCGGTCATCAAGGCCACCTCCGTCATGATGGCGGTGGACGACTAGCCGAACCATCTACCGTTCCGCTTCGAGCCTGTCCGCCTAAGGCCGCGGCTCTCCGCCGGCAGAGCGCCGGCGGGTGTGGGCTACGGCGGCAGGCCAATGGGTGGCGGGGGAAACGCCGCCGCCTTCCGTTTTGAAAAGGAGAGAAACGACATGAAAAAAATCACCGCACTGCTCCTGTCCCTGGCCATGGTCCTGCCCCTGGCCGCCTGCACCACCTCCGACGGCGGCGGGGGCGGCTCCGCCGACGAGCCGGTGGAGGTCATCGTCTTTGCCGCCGCCTCCCTGGAGGCCTCCCTCACCGAGATCGCCGACGCGTATCAGGAAGCGGCCCCCAATGTGAAGCTGACCTTCACCTTCGACTCCTCGGGCACCCTGCGCACCCAGATCAAGGAGGGCGCGGTGTGCGACCTCTTTATCTCCGCCGGCCAGTCCCAGATGAACGACCTGGAGGCCGGGGAGAACGAGGACGGGGCCGACTTCGTCTACTCCGACACCCGGGTGGACTTTGTGGAGAACAAGGTGGTGCTGGCCGTGCCCGACAACAATCCCGCCGGCATCACCGAATTTGCCGACCTGGCCACTGACAAGCTCTCCCTGCTGTGCATCGGCAACGACGACGTGCCGGTGGGCAGCTACTCCCTGGAGATCCTGGACACCCTGGGCATCGACATCGCCCAGCTGGAGGCCGACGGCAAGGTGACCTACGCCACCAACGTCACCGAGGTGGCAAACCAGGTGAAGGAGGGCGCGGTGGACTGCGGCATCATCTACGCCACCGACGCCAAGACCTATGAGCTCACCGTGGTGGACGAGGCGGAGGAGGGCATGTGCAGCCAGGTCATCTACCCCGCCGCCGTGATGAAGAGCAGCAGCGGCGAGGCCGCCGAGGCCGCCGCCCAGGCCTTCCTGGACTACCTGCGCACCGACGAGAGCGCCGTCGCCGTGCTGGAAGAGGTAGGGTTTACTGTCCTGTAAATGGCAGGTGGCGGGCGGATGGTATTCGCCCCTGCGGCCTGTCTGCTGAATCGTCCCTGTAGGGGCGCACATGGTGCGCCCGCCCCTATACCGCCGGGCCGGACGCGCGGTGCGCGCCCCTGCATCTACTCTTATGACAGGACGGTGAAATTTCTTGGACTGGTATCCCCTTCTCAATTCCCTGCGCATCGCCGCCGTGTCCACGGTGCTCATCTTCTTCCTGGGCATCCTGGCCGCCTACTATGTGGCCAAGCTGCCCAGGCTGGTGAAGGGCGTGCTGGACGTGGTGCTCACCCTCCCCCTGGTGCTGCCGCCCACGGTGGTGGGGTATTTCCTCCTTCGCATCATGGGGCCCCAGCGGCCCCTGGGGGCCTGGTTTCTGGAGCAGTTTGACCTGCGGCTGACCATGGCGTGGTACTCCGCCATCTTCGCCTCGGCGGTGGTGGCCTTCCCCCTGATGTACCGCACCGCCCGGGGGGCCTTCGAGTCCTTTGACCAGAACCTGGCCTACGCGGCCCAGACCCTGGGCCGCTCCAACACCTGGATCTTCTGGCGGGTGCGGATGCCCTACTGCCGGCAGGGCATCATCGCGGGCACGGTGCTCGCCTTCGCCCGGGCTCTGGGGGAGTATGGCGCCACCGCCATGGTGGCCGGGTACACCCCCGGCCGCACGGCCACCATCTCCACCACGGTCTACCAGCTCTGGCGCACCGGGGACGACGAGGGGGCCATGCGCTGGGTGCTGGTGAACCTAGCCATCTCCGCCGTGGTGCTGCTGGCGGTGAACATGCTGGAGCGGAAGGACCGGCGGCAGCGCCGCCCCACCGCCAGCGGGGAGGTGGCCCCATGAGCCTGGTGGTGGACATCCGCAAGCAGCTGGGCGCCTTCCGCCTGGACGTGTCCTTTGAGGCGGAGAGCGGCGCCATTACCGGCCTGCTGGGGGCCTCCGGCTGCGGCAAGAGCGTCACCCTCAGGTGCATCGCCGGGGTGGAGCGGCCCGACGAGGGCCGCATCGTGCTGGACGGCCGCACCCTGTTCGACGCCGAGAGACACATCGACCTGCCTCCGCAGAAGCGGCGGGTGGGCTACCTCTTCCAGAACTACGCCCTCTTCCCCAATATGACGGTGGAGCAGAACATCGCCGTGGGGGTGGCCGACCGCCGGGCCCGGCGGGAGACCGTGGAGCGGCTGGTGGAGGCCTTCCGCCTGGAGGGCCAGGAGCGCAAGTACCCCCGGCAGCTCTCGGGGGGCCAGCAGCAGCGGACCGCCCTGGCCCGCATCCTGGCCAGCGCCCCCCAGGCCCTGCTGCTGGACGAGCCCTTCTCCGCCCTGGACAGCTACCTGCGCTGGCAGGTGGAGCTGGAGCTGGCCGACCGCCTGGCCGCCTTCCCGGGGCCCACGGTGTTCGTCACCCACGCCCGGGAGGAGATCTACCGCCTGTGCTCCCGGGCCTGCGTGCTAGACCAGGGACGCTCCGCCCCCATGCAGAGCGTCAAAGAGCTCTTCGGCGCCCCGGCCACCCTGTCGGCCTGCCTCCTGTCGGGCTGCAAGAACATCTCCCGCATCCGCCGCCTGGAGGGGGGCCGGGTGGAGGCCCTGGACTGGGGCGCGGTGCTGGAGACCGGGCGGGCGGTGCCGGAGGACTGCACCCACGTGGGCATCCGGGCCCACTACATCCTGCCCCGGCCGGACCCGGCGGTGAACGCGGTGCCCTGCCGGGTGGAGCGGGTGGTGGAGGACGTGTTCTCCACCGTGGTCATGCTCTCCACCCCCGGCGGGCGGGAGGGCCTCTCCCTGCTGCGCCTGGAGCTGGGCAAGGCCGACTGGGCCGCCCTGGGCGGCCCGCAAGAGCTGACCCTGGGCCTGCCGCCCAAGGATCTGATGCTGCTGAGATCATAGGAGGGAGGAAACGCTGTGGAGCGCATTTCCATCGAAGGGGCGGCGGCCGCGCTGCTCGCCCGCCTCTCCCCCCTGCCCGGGCGGGAGAGTGTCCCCCTCTCCGCCCTGCCCGGCCGGGTGCTGGCGGAGGATGTGTCTGCCCGGCTGGACGTACCCCCCTTTGACCGCTCCCCCCTGGACGGGTACGCCCTCCGCAGCGCCGACCTGGCCGGCGCCGGGCCCGGCGCCCCCGCCCTGCTGCGGGTGGCGGGGACGGTCTACGCGGGCGGGACCTTCCCCGGCGCGGTGGGGCCGGGGGAGGCGGTGCGCATCATGACCGGCGCCCCCATTCCCGCCGGAGCCGACTGCGTGGTGCGGCAGGAGGACACCGACGGCGGGCGGGAGCAGGTCCGGGTCTACTCCTCCCTCCACGCCGGGCAGAACCTGTGCCTCCGGGGGGAGGACGTGACCGCCGGGGCCCTCCTGTTCCGCCGGGGTGAGCGGATGGATTGGACCCACATCCCCGCCCTGGCGGGACAGGGAGTGACCGAGGTTGCGGTCTTTCCCCTGCCCCGGGCGGCGGTCCTCTCCAACGGGGATGAGCTGGTCTCCCCCGGCGCGGCCCTGGGACCGGGGCAGATTTATGACAGCAACGGCCCCATGCTCGCCGCCCGGCTGGCCTCCCTCCACGCCCGCCCCCTCCTCCTGCCCGGCGGGACGGACGACCCCGGGGTGCTGGCCCGGCGGCTCGCCGGTGACCTGGAAAAATGCGACCTGGCGGTGACCACCGGCGGCGTGTCGGTGGGGGAGCACGACTACCTGCTCCGGGCCGCCGAGCTTTTGGGCGCGGAGGTCCTCTTCCACGGCGTGGCCGCCAAGCCGGGCAGCCCTGCCCTGGCCTTTCTCGTGGGGGGCAAGCCGGTGGTGGCCCTCTCGGGCAACCCCTTCGCCGCCGCCGCCATGTTTGAGGTCCTGGCCCGGCCCGCCCTGGAGCGGCTCGCCGGCGCGGCCCATCCCCTCCCCCGGCGGCTGGGCGCCGTCCTCCGGGGGGAGATCGGCAAGCCCTCCCCGGTGCGCCGGCTGGTGCGGGCCCGGCTGGAGGGCGGGGAGGTCCATGTGGCCCCCCAGGGCCACTCCTCCGGCATGGCCCTGGGCCTGGCCGGGTGCAACTGCCTTATCGACCTGCCCGCCGGTACCCCCGCCCTGTCCGGCGGCGCGGCGGTGGAGGTCATTCTGCTCTGACTCAGGAGGTATTTTATGAAACTGGAGCGCTGTCCCTGGGCCAGGAGCCCGTCCGAGATCTCCTATCACGACGAAGAGTGGGGCCGCCCCCTTCACGACGACCGTGCCCTCTTTGAGCTGTTGACCCTGGAGGGGATGCAGGCCGGGGTGAGCTGGCGGATCATCCTAGACAAGCGTCCCGCCTTCCGCTCGGCCTTCGACGGCTTCGATCCGGTCAAGGTGGCCGCCTACGGCCCGGAGAAGCTCTCCGCCCTGCTGGAAAACCCCGGCATTCTCCGCAACCGCGCCAAGCTCCGCTGCGCCGTCACCAACGCCCAGGCCTTCCTCCGGGTGCAGGAGGAGTTTGGCACCTTTGACGACTACCTCTGGAGCTGGGTGGGCGGGAAGCCCATCATCAACCACCCACAGTCCATGACAGATGTCCCCGCCTGGACGCCCCTGTCCCGGGCTCTCTCCGAGGACCTGAAAAAGCGTGGCTTCAAATTCGTGGGTCCCACCATCGTCTACTCCTTCCTCCAGGCGGCAGGGCTGGTCAACGACCATCTGGCCTCCTGCCCTTGGCATGACCGGACGGAGGGGTAGGTGGAACACGCCGGCACGCTCTTGTCTCTCTGCAAAACAAATGATCCCCCCGGCTCCACAGAGCCGGGGGGATTTTGTCTCTCTTCTCTTATTGCAGCTGGGCGTCGCAGAAGGCGCAGCAGTCCACGCCGCCGTTCTGCTTGACCAGCGGGGGCAGGTAGGGGTCGGTCTGGGTGATGCAGTTGGGGTTGGAGCACACCGGCTTGGTGCCGATGGCCACCGGCTCGGGC
>DVHW01000100.1 GCA_018711785.1 Candidatus Galloscillospira excrementavium | reverse complement strand
CGTCAGGGAAGGCCGCCGGCACGGCGGCCTTCCCTGATGTACCGCTGCCCGGAGCGGGCCGTGAGCCGGGCTATTTCAGATCAGGAGGCATGTGCGTATGCAGTATCTGCTCTATTTCCTCATCGCCATCGGCGCCACCACGGTGGGCTCCCTCACCGGTATGGGGGGCGGCGTCATCATCAAGCCCCTGATGGACCTGCTCCACGACTTTGATGTGCAGACCATCGGGGTGCTGTCCTCCATCACGGTGTTCTCCATGTCGGTGGTCTCCATCGGAAAGCAGATGCTGGCCCGGACCAAGATCCCCTTCGGCACCGCCATCCCCCTGGCTCTGGGCTCAGTGGCCGGCGGCCTGGCCGGGGATCAGCTGCTCCGGGCCATCGTGGACGCCCTCCAGGCCAACGCCATGGTGACCGTGGTGCAGAACGTGGTCCTCTCTATCCTCATCCTGGCGGTATTCCTCTATATGAAGAACAAAAGCCGCATCCCCAGCAGGCAGCTGCGGGGGGTGGTGGTCTCCCTGCTGGTGGGGGCTTTCCTGGGCATCTGCTCCTCCTTCCTGGGCATCGGCGGCGGGCCCATCAATGTGGCCCTCATCATCTACCTGTTCTCCTTTGACACCAAGACGGCTACCATCTGCTCTCTGGTGACCATCCTCTTCGCCCAGATCTCCAAGCTGGTCTCGGTGGCGGTGGGCACCGGCTTCGCGGTCTACGACCTGTCCATCGCCCCGGTGATGGTGGTGGGTGCCATCGCCGGCGGATTCATCGGGGCCAGCCTGAACAAGCGCTGCTCCGAGGCGGCCGTGGAGAAGTCCTTCAACGCCGTGCAGCTGCTGGTGCTGGCCATCTCCATCTTCAATATCGTCCGCAATGCGGCCGCCTGACGAAAGGAGAGAACGCGGCATGGAATACAGCATCCAAAACGAGACACTGTGCCTTACCGTCAACAGCAAAGGCGCCGAGCTGTGGGAGCTCCACCGCCGGGGAGAGGAGGGCCGCCCCCTCCTCTGGGACGGAAAGGCGGACATCTGGCCCCGCCGGGCGCCGGTGTGCTTCCCCTGGTGCGGCAAGGTGGAGGACGGCTGGTTTACCTACGCCGGGCGGCGGTATCCTGCCCCCCAGCACGGCTTTATCCGGGACATGGAGCACACACTGACCGGCCGTGGGGAGGATTTCCTGGAGTTCCGCCTGGACTGGCCAGGGGATGGGGAACACTGGCCCTGGGCCTTCTCCTTCACCACCCGGCACACCCTGGAGGGGAACACGGTGGTGACCACCTGCACCGCCGTCAACCGGTCGGAGGAGCCCATGCCGGCGCAGCTGGGCTTCCACGCGGGGCTGCGCTGCCCCTTCTCCCCGGGAAAGACGCCCCAGGACTACTGCATCCGCTTTGAACAGCCCGAGGCCCCCGGCGGAGGGGACACCTTCGCCCTGGAGGAGCATGTCTTTGACCATGACAGCCTCTGTCTGCCCGGGCTGAAGTCTGCCTGGGCCCAGGTGGAGGAGAGGGGTACCGGCCGGTACCTGCGGGTGGATACGGCGGGGTTCCCCTACGTCCTGCTTTGGAGCGCCCCGGGCATCCCGGGGTATGTCTGCATCGAGCCCTGGACCGGCCATCTGGGCTCCGGGCATGACCTGGCCGCCCGGCCGGGTGCGGTTTTGCTGGGGGAGGGGGAGGCCCTCTCCCGGACCCATCGGATCACTACTGCCCTGTAAAGAACACGCCCCCGGCACCGCTCTGCGGCGCCGGGGGCGTGCTGTGTCCGGACGGGGATCAGTCCATGGGGAAGGGACCCATGGCAGTGTGGAGCTGGGAGGTCACCGCCGAGCGGAGCAGCCGGGTGGCCCAGATGTGGAACCGCTCCAGCCGCGCCGGGATCTGGTCGGCGGAGAGGTTCCCCGCCCAGGACAGGTCGCTGTCCAAGATGAACTTGACCTCCGGGTCCCGCTTGCCGCCCCCCAGCAGGCCGGGGCCGGCGTGGAGCTTCAGGCGGACCTCCTGCTCCGGCCGCATCTCCAGGTCCAGAGCGCACCGGGTGACTGTGCTCTCCTCCACGTCGGGCTCGGCCAGGGGGCCCAGGAAGGCGGGCTGGATGAGGTCGGCCCAGGGGGTGTCCTCCAGCCCCAGGGCCTTGCGGGAGAAAGCGTTGATGTACCGCAGGCCCGCCCGCTCAAAGAAGGCGGGCTGGTAGATCTGGATGAACTGGGCCAGGGGCCGGTCCAGGGCCTGGGCGAACTCCTCCCACCGGGTGTAGCGCAGGGTGGACAGGGCGATGAAGGAACTGGTCAGGTTCAGCTTCCACGTCCCGTCGGCGGAGAGGAACTGGTAGTTGGTCACCGGAGGCTGCTGCTGGACCGAGGCGTTTGGCGTGCCTGCCCCCACCACCTTGGGCGGGACCCGCTCCACCCGGGCGCTGTACCGGGGGAAATCCCGGCGCACCGCCTCCTGGAACTCGGCGGGCTCCTTGGCGCCGATGGAGAGGATGGCGGGGAAGCGGAGCTGGCAGATGACCTCCACAAGGGGGCTGCGGGCATAGCGGTAGCGGTCGTAGCTGGCGAAAAACACGGCGTGGTCCCTCCTGATATGGATTCTCATGGTCCCTATTGTAGCCCGCGGAGGCGGGGATGTCAAACCGGAAAAAGGACAAGCAAAAGCGAGTGTGCGGCCGGAGGAAAATACAATCATAGACGTTTTTTGACGCAGAGGCACCTTGACGAAATCGGGCAAAGGAATAAAATAAAAAGAAAAGGAGGGGAGCGGGATGAACGAGCTGGACACCCTGCGCCGGGCCCAGCAGTACATGGAGCAGCTGGCCCAGGGCATCGACCCCATCAGTGGGCAGGAGCTGCCGGAGGACACCGTGCTCAACCAGGCCCGGCTGGTGCGGTGCTTCTTCTACGTGGCCGGCATCCTCAAGGAGGACGCCGACCGCCTGGAGCGGGGCGAGCGGGCCAGACAGCCCAAGAAGCCGGAGTTCTACCTCACCGAGGCGGAGCGCGCCGCCGTGCCCATCTCAGAGACCCCGGTGACGGTGAGCGTATTCGTCCAGACGGTGAACGACGCGGTGGGGGGCGGAGAGAGCCGGAAGAAGCTGACCCTCAGCGCCATCACGAACTGGCTGGTGGAGAAGGGCTTCCTGCGGGAGGTGGAGACCGCCCCGGGCAAGCGGCGTAAGTGCGTCACCCCCCTGGCCGCCACCGTGGGCATCCTGGAGGAGGAGCGGACGGGCCAGTACGGCACCTATACCACCGTCCTCTACACCCCGGAGGCCCAGCGGTTCCTGCTGGACAACATGGAGGCCGTTTTGGCCGCCCGGGACAGCCGGTGAGGGGGACCGGGCGGCTCGAGAAGCGGGCCCGCACCTGCGGGCCCGCTTTTTTGCGCCCTCCTCTTGACATATATCGAATATTGATATAGTATCATAGCAGCGAATATCGATATAGTGCTGAGGGGAGGGAGCGCCGTGGCCCGGAAGAAGCTGGACACCCTGACCGAGCCCATGTTCTATGTCCTGCTGGCCCTGCGCACCCGGCGCCACGGCTACGGCGTGA
The DNA here is from genome assembly GCA_018711785.1 of Candidatus Galloscillospira excrementavium. Classification (GTDB taxonomy): domain Bacteria; phylum Bacillota; class Clostridia; order Oscillospirales; family Oscillospiraceae; genus Galloscillospira_A; species Galloscillospira_A excrementavium. The sequence continues at coordinate 3,904 of DVHW01000100.1, read as the reverse complement.
TGCAGTACATCCAGGCCCTGACCCAGGGCCGGGTGAGCGTGGGGGCCGGGACCCTGTACGCCCTGCTGGACCGGTTCGAGCGGGACGGGCTCATCGCCGCCGCCGGGGTGGAGGACAGCCGGAAGTACTACCGGCTCACCCCGGCGGGGGAGGAGACCCTCCGGCGGGAGTACGAGCGCATCCTCCGCCAGGCGGAGGACATGAGGCGGGCCATGGAGGAGGAAGGAACATGAAGTACGTCTGGCGCATTTTCCCCTATCTCTGCGTAGACTACAAGGCGGCCCAGGCCTGGCTGGAAAAGCAGGGGGCGGAGGGCCTGCGGCTGGCGGGTGTCTCCTGCCGGTATCTGGCCCGTTTCACCCGGGAGGCGAGGCCGGTACACTACTTCGTGGACCTGGCGGCGGACGGAGGGGCAGACTACCTCCAGCTCTGCGCCGATGCCGGGTGGGAGCGGGTGGCCCAGGTCCAGGGCATGGACCTCTTTGTCTCCCGGCCCGGGGAGGACCCGGTGCCCATCCAGAGCGACCCCATCATGGAGGAGCGGCGGTTCGGCCGGAAGTTCGTGCGGAGCAATCTGCTGGGGATACTGGGCGCCCTGGCCTTCCTGGCGCTTGTGGTGGCGGTGATGGCGGCCATGACCGCCGACGGGGTGGGGTTTGACTGGACGGAGCGGCTGTTTTTGGTGAACAGCAACCTGCTCGTGCCCCCCATCCTGCTGTGCGGCCTGACGGTGGTGGTGTGGGAGACCGCCACCATCCTCCTCTACTGGCGGCGCAGCCGCCGCACGGTGGCCGCGGGGCAGGCCATGCCCGCCCCCAGCCCCTTCTGGTCCCGGTTCCGGGGGGATGTGAACCTGGCGGGTGCCGTCCTCTCCGCCCTCTTCTTCCTGGCCCTGATCTTAGAGCTCTTTGGCCTCCTGGCCGGCCAGCAGCGGCAGCTGGACTTGGACCAGGCGGGGCGGGAGGCCTACCGGGCCTGCCCGGTGGTGATGGCGGAGGACCTGGGCCTACCCGAGGGGGAGCAGCGCCGCCTGCGGGAGATCCACTCCCTCCTGGTGCCCGAGTACGCCGACTACTTCGAGCTCACCCACACGGGGGAGGGGGAATCCTGCTTCGTGGACTCCATCCGCTACCGGTGCCGGTGGGAGTGGACGGCGGAGCTTCTCTACCGTCTGCTCCGGTGGGAGTGCGAGGCGGAGGGGGTGAGCGCCCTGCACCGGGGCGGCACGGCGCTGCTGGACGCAGAACTGGGCTTTGACGCGGCCTGCACCACCGCCGACGGCAGCTATGTGCTCCTGCGACAGGGGGACGTGGTGGCCCTGGTGGGGTGCGATGGCATGGATATGACCGCCCCGGAGCGGCTGGAGATGCTGTGGGGGCGGCTGGACTTGAAGGAGGAGACCACATGAGTGAAGTGCTGTTCATCAATGCCTGCGTGCGGGGGGAGCGCTCCCGCACCCTGGCTCTGGCCCGGCGGTTTCTGGCGGAGTATGCCGCCGCCCACCCGGGGGACCGCATCACGGAGCGGGACCTGACGGCGGACCGGCTGACCCCCCAGTACCCGGAGGTGCTCTCCGAGCGGGACGAGCTCTGGGCCGCCGGGCGGCTGGAGCAGCCCATGTTCGACCCGGCCCGGCAGTTTGCCGCGGCAGACAAAATCGTGGTGGCCGCCCCCTTCTGGGACCTGAGCTATCCCGCCATTCTGAAGATCTACCTGGAGCGCATCTCGGTGGCAAACATCACCTTCGGCTACGACGAGAAGGGCGCCATGGTGGGCCTGTGCCGGGCGGAGAAGCTCCTCTTCATCACCACCCGGGGCGGGCAGTACGGTGAGGGCCCCCTGGCCTGGATGGAGATGGGGGCCCGACACCTGGAGGCCCTGTGCGCCATGTACGGCATCCCCCATTTCTCGGTGCTCTGCGCCGAGGGGCTGGACAACGCGGCCCTGGACGGGAGGGCCATCCTCCGGGCGGCCATGGACCGCTGCCCCGCGTTAGCTCAAACGTTCTAAAAAACGCCGCCCGGACCTGGGAGACAGGTCCGGGCGGCGTTCAGTTTATCGGGGCGCGAGGAAGGAAAACGCGGGCAGGTTGCGCAGCAGGCCGAAGCCCAGCATCCACACCACCAGGGCCCACACCAGCCCGGTCTGCCAGGGGAGGAGGGCGCGTTTCCCCTGCCGGACATACCGCCAGGCCATGGAGCCGAGCAGGACGGCCGCCGCCGGCAGGGCCAGCAGCAGCCCCGGGTTGGCCCGCCAGGCCCCGGCCAGGTCCATCCCCAGCAGGGCCAGGCACATCCGGGTCACCCCGCAGCCGGGGCACCACAGCCCGGTGAGGGCGTGGACGGGGCAGGGAATGGCCAGCCCGGTGAGGGAGACCCAGGCCGCGTACCCGAGCCCGGCGGCCAAAACCGCCGCCGCCCCCGCCAGCAGACGGAGCAGGCGGGATTTAGAAGAGGTCATTTGGCCCGATAGGGGTGAACTTGTTCAGCTCGCTCTGGACCAGGGCGTAGGTGACGATCTGCAGCCCGAAGATGGACAGCACCAGATACAAAATGGCGAGGCTGCCGTAGGGCGCGCCGCTGGCCACCCGGGCGGCGTCCAGCTTTTCGCCCATTTTGTAGGACCAGTAGATGCCGTAGATGCCGCAGGTGATGAGGTTGAACAGCAGGGCCACGCCGCCGGTGGTGGTGCCCTGGCCGGTGACCGTGTTGGACTCGTCAGTCAGGCAGACGAACCAGTACATGGCGTAGATGCCGCAGGTGATGATGGAGAGGAAGATACACAGGCCGATGCTGCGCCGTTTCATAGAAAGGACTCCTTTCCTTTTCATTCTGGAACTAGTATAATAGGAACCGTCTGAAAAAGCAATTTAGAAATCATAAAGAAAAGGGAAAAAGACCATGAAGCGGATTTTACTCTTGACCACCGGGGGGACCATCGCCTCCCGCCCCACCGGGGAGGGCCTGGCCCCAGAGATGGACGGCGCGGGACTTCTGGCCCGGCTGGGGGGCGCGGCGGCGGGGTACGAGCTCACCATCCGGGACCTTTTGCGGCTGGACTCCTCCAATATCCAGCCCGAGGAGTGGCAGCTCATCGCCCGGGCGGTGTACGCCGCCCGGACAGATTTTGACGGGGTGGTCATCACCCACGGCACCGACACCATGGCCTACACCGCCGCAGTGCTCTCCTTCATGCTTCAGGGCATCGCCATCCCGGTGGTGCTCACCGGGGCCCAGCTGCCCATCGAGCACCCCCTCACCGACGCCCTGGAGAACATGCGCACCGCCCTGGCCATGGCGGCCAGCGGGGTGGGGGGCGTGTTCCTGGCCTTTGACCGGAAAATCATTTTGGGCACCCGGGCGGTGAAGGTGCGCACCACCGACTTCGATGCCTTCGAGAGCGTGAACTGGCCCCTGGCGGGCCGGGTGGACGCGGGGGGTCTCCACATCGACCGGGCGGCCATCCCGGCCGCCGGGGGGCCCTGCCGCCTCCGGGAGGAGCTGTGCCGGGACGTGTTCCTCATCAAGCTGACCCCGGGGCTGAATCCGGAGATCTTCGATATGCTCCTGGCCATGCACTACCGGGGGGTGGTGATCGAGGCCTTCGGCGCCGGGGGGCTCCACTTCATCCGCCGGGACCTGATCTCCAAGCTCCACACCGCCGTCCGGGGCGGCGTGGCGGTGGTGGTGTGCAGCCAGTGCCTCTACGAGCGCAGCGACTTCTCCCTCTACGAGGTGGGGCAGAAGGCCCTGGCCGAGGGGGTCATCCAGGGCTACGACATGACCACCGAGGCGGCGGTCACCAAGCTCATGTGGGCCCTGGGCCAGGGGGGCGGGGAGGGCGTGCGGGACTGGTTTGCCCAGAGCATCGCCGGCGAGGTGGCCCTGTGACGGGGTGGCCGTCA
>DVHW01000099.1 GCA_018711785.1 Candidatus Galloscillospira excrementavium | reverse complement strand
GTTGAGCAAAAGTCAGCGTGGGATTGATGTGGTATCTTTATCTAAGTGATACCCCGCTCTCCCATTTTGAGACAGCCTGGCGGCTCACCCCCAGGGCCTCGGCCAGGCCCTCCTGGGTGTAGCCCGCCCGGCGGCGGAGCAGGGGCAGATTGTGGGCAAGGTTCGACATGGCGATTCTCCTTTCTTCTGCCCCTATTGTGGGGGAGCGGGCGGGATTTGACCACCAACCTGGCGGTTCAGGGGCGGAATTTTTCCGCACCTTCAGGTTGCGTCCCTTGGGGCCCAGGCATTTGGGGGAAACGGCGGCGCAGGTTGTCGGGCCTGCGCCGCCCGCCCGCCCGCTTATCCTCCGGGCCCCTTCATGGTCAGGGAGATGCGCTTTTTCTTCTCGTCCACCTCCAGCACCCAGACCTTCACCACGTCCCCCACCGCGCAGACCTCACTGGGGTGGCGCACCCGGCGGTTTGAGAGCTGGGAGATGTGGACCAGCCCGTCCTGGTGGACGCCGATGTCCACGAACACCCCGAAGTCCACCACGTTGCGCACCGTGCCGGTCAGCTCCATGCCCGGCCGCAGGTCCTTCATCTCCAGCACGTCGGTGCGGAGGATGGGGCGGGGCAGCTCGTCCCGGGGGTCCCGGCCCGGCTTGAGGAGCTCGGCGGCGATGTCCCGCAGGGTGGGCAGGCCCACGCCGCACGCCACCGCGGCCCGCTCCTCGCCATAGGCGGCCAGCCGCTCCTTCAGCGCGCCGATGGCCCCGGCCTTCACGTCCTCCAGGGTGTAGCCGCAGAGGGAGAGGAGCTTCTCCGCCGCGGCGTAGCTCTCCGGGTGGACGCCGGTGTTGTCCAGCACGCTCCTGCTCTCGGGCACCCGCAGGAACCCGGCGCACTGCTCAAAGGCCTTGGGGCCCAGCTTGGGCACCTTCAGCAGCTGCTTCCGGGTAGTGAAGGCCCCGTTCTCCTCCCGGTACTTGACGATGTTCCTGGCCGTGGTGTTGTTCAGCCCCGCCACATAGGTGAGAAGAGGGGCGGAGGCGGTGTTCAGGTCGGCCCCCACCGAGTTGACGCAGTCCTCCACCACGCCGGAGAGGGCCTCCCCCAGCCGGGCCTGAGGCATGTCGTGCTGGTACTGGCCCACGCCGATGGCCTTGGGGTCGATCTTCACCAGCTCGGCCAGGGGGTCCTGGAGCCGCCGGGCAATGGAGACCGCGCTGCGCAGGTTCACGTCAAAGTCCGGGAACTCCTCGGCGGCCAGCTTGCTGGCCGAGTAGACGCTGGCCCCCGCCTCGCTGACAATCATATAGCTCACCGAGATGCCCTCCCCGGCCAGGCGGCGGATGAGCTCCACGGCGGTCTGCTCGGTCTCCCGGCTGGCGGTGCCGTTGCCGATGGCGATGTGCTCCACCCCGTGCCTCTTCACCAGCCGGGCGAGGACGGCAATGGCCTCCTCCCGCTTGGTGTGGGAGAAGGTGGGGTAGACCACCGCCGTGTCCAGCACCTTGCCGGTGGGGTCCACCACCGCCACCTTGCACCCGTTGCGGTACCCCGGGTCCAGGCCCATGGTCACCTTCCCCTTCACCGGGGGCTGGAGGAGCAGGGGCTTCAGGTTCAGGGCGAAGGTGCGGATGGCCCCCTCGTCGGCCTGGTCGGTGAGGGCGGCGCGCATCTCCCGCTCCAGGGAGGGCTCCAGCAGCCGCTCCCAGGCGTCGTCCGCCGCGGCGCGGACAAACTCTATGGCCGCCGTGCCGGGCACGGTCAGGCGGCGCACCGCGATGCGGGAGCGCTCCCCGTCCAGCTCCACGGCGGCCTTCAGCACGCCCTCCCGCTCTCCCCGGTTGATGGCCAGCACCTGGTGGCCCTGTACCCGGCTCAGGGGGGCCTTGAAGTCATAGTAGAGCCGGTAGACGCTGTCCTCCGGCTCCTTGGCCGCCGGGTGGGAGGTGAGGACGCCGTAGCGGTGGTAGAGCTCCCGGAGGGCACGGCGCACCGCCGCGTCGTCGCTGATGCGCTCGGCCACGATGTCGGAGGCCCCGGCGAGGGCCTCCTCCAGGGTCTCCACCCCCTTTTCAGGGTCCACGAAGGGGGCGGCCGCCGAGCGGGGGTCCACCGGCGCGCCCTGGGCGGAGAGCAGGTCGGCCAGGGGCTCCAGCCCCCTCTCCCGGGCGATAGTGGCCCGGGTGCGCCGCTTCTGCTTGTAGGGGAGGTAGAGGTCCTCCACCTCGGCGAGAGTGGCGGCGGCGTCGATGGCGGCGGCGAGCTCTTCTGTCAGCTTGCCCTGGCCCTCAATGGCCCCCTTGACCTCCTGCCGCCGCTTGTCCAGATTGCGCAGGTACTGGAGCCGCTCGGCCAGGGCGCGCAGGGCGGTGTCGTCCATGGCGCCGTGGAGCTCCTTGCGGTAGCGGGCGATGAAGGGGATGGTGTTGCCCTCGTCGATGAGGTCCACCACGTTCTGGACGTGCTGTTCCGTCTGGCCCAGCTCCCGGGCCAGGGTCTGTACGATGGTCTCCATGGGTGCGCTCCTTTTCGTGGGTTGAAATCGGCATCTATTTTACAGGAATTTGACGCGGAAGTCCAGAGCCATCCCCTTGTCCCCGCCCCGGCGGGTGTGCTATCATGGAGAAAACAAGGGGCGGAAGGAGCGGGCAGGGATGGAGCGCATGGAGCAGATCGACCGGGAGCTGGAGCAGCTGGGCCGTGAGCTGGAGGACGGGGCGCGGCTGGAGGCCCGGATGCGGGACCTGGAGGAGCAGCGCCGGGAGCGGCAGGCCAAGGTGGAGGAGACCGCCGGGCGGCTGCAGCTGGAGCAGCGGGACGTGGACCGGCTGGAGAAGGGGGGCCTGAGGACCCTGCTGCTGAGCCTCACCGGGGACAAGGAGGAAAGGCTTTCCAAAGAGCGGCGGGAGGCCGCGGCGGCCCGGCTCCAGCACGACCAGGCGGTGGAGGATTTGGCCTGGCTGGACCGGGAGGTCCAGGCCCTATTGGAGAAAAAGACCCGCCAGCGCGTTTTAGAGGGGCGCTTCCGCGCCCTGCTGGAGGAGAAGGCGGAGCTCCTGAAGGCCCAGGGGGGCGAGGCCGGGGAGAAGCTGCTGGAACTGGACCGTGCGCTGGCGGCGCTGGAGGGGGAGCGCCGGGAGGTGGAGGAGGCCCAGCGGGCCGGCCGGGAGGCCGAGACCGCCCTGGCCATCGTGCTGGACGACTTGGACACCGCCGGCAGCTACGGCACCTGGGACCTGCTGGGGGGCGGCCTGCTGGCCGACCTGGGCAAGCACGACCGGCTCTCCGCCGCCCGGGGGGGCCTGAGCCACGCCCAGCGGTGCCTGTCCCGGTTCCGCACCGAACTGGCCGACGTGGGGCCCGCCGATGTGCCCCAGGTCCAGGTGGGGGAGGGGGCCACCCTGGCAGACTTTCTCTTTGACGGCATCTTCGCCGATTGGTACGTCCAGTCGGGCATCCGAAAGACCTCGGACGAGGTGTCGGCGGTCCATGTGCAGGTGCTGGGCGCCCTGCGCCGCCTGGAGGAGCGGAAGGCCGGCCTGGACCGGCGCATCACCGCCCTCCGGGCCGAGCGGGAGGCGCTCACCCGGAACGGCTGAATACAAGAGGGCAGTGAAGCAGCGGAACACGGGGGCCTTTTCTTTTATTTGA
>DVHW01000098.1 GCA_018711785.1 Candidatus Galloscillospira excrementavium | reverse complement strand
GCTCCCAAACGGAGCCACCCCCTGCCGGCGAGAGCTGCGGTCCTCAGGAAGGCTGGTAGATCCAGCTGTCCCGGACAAAAACAGCCTGAAGTGCATCGTTGGGCGAAAAGACGACCAGACCGGTGCCGCCGTCCTCCGTGCGGTAGAGAAAGTAGTGGCGCGCCTCGGGGGAGAGGGGCAGGACGGCCCGCAGGACACGGCCGGCGTCCCGGGCCGAGAGCTGGCCGGGCAGGTAGGTCCCATAGGAGAAGATGGCCTCCACCGGCACCCGGGCAAGGAGCCGTGCCGGGTAGAGCCCGCCGGACCAGATCTCCAGCTGCTCGCCGTCAAAGACGTAGGTGTAGGCGGGGAAGCAGTAGAGCACCCCGGCGAAGAGCAGGAAGGGGAGGGGCACAAAGCAGACCGGGCCGCCCCCCAGCGGGTACGCCAGGACCCAGAGGGCCAGGGTATCACAGAGAAAGAACAGGGCGCAGCGCAGCGCGGCATGGCTGCGGCGCACCTCCTGGCGAATGGACATGGACAGCTCCCCTCTCTGTGCTGTGATTTGGATAAAATATCACGTTCTTATATATAGACGTTTGAGGGGGCCGTTTTGTGACAGGGAAAGGGTAAAATTTTTGAAAAAAATTTGGAGCGCCCGGCAGGCGCTCCAAATTCAGTGGTCTGATACGGAGAGAGGCGGGCCGTCCAGGGGGATGACGGCGTCGCACAGCGCCAGGATACCGGGCTCGTGGCTGGAGAGGACCACCGGCGCTCCCAGGGCGCGCACCCGCTCCAGGATGCGCCCGGCCCGGGGCAGGTCCACGCCGGTGAAGGGCTCGTCCAGCAGCAGCACGCCGCCCCCCAGGGCCAGGGCCCGGGCCAGGGCCAGCCGGCGGCCCATGCCGCCGGAGAGCTGCCGGGGCCAGGCGTTCCCCTCGCCGGCCAGCTCCACCAGCTCCAGCCAGCCCGCCGCCTCCCCCCGGCGCGCCCGGGGCAGCACGTCGGCCACGTTCTGCTCCACCGTACGCCAGGGGAGGAGCCGGTCCTCCTGGAACAGGAGGGCCGGGCGGGGCGGCAGGGAGACCCTTCCCCCGCCGGGGGACTCCAGCCCCGCCATCACCCGCAGCAGGGTGGTCTTGCCGCAGCCGGAGGGGCCCGAGAGGGCGGTGACACCCGTATCGGGCAGGGAGAGGGAGAAGCGGTCCAGCACCAGCTTGTCCCCAAAGCGGACGGTCAGATTCGCTACCTCCACGCCTGGGCCCCCCTTCCCCGCTCCAGCAGGAGCTTCAGCAGCCGCTCCAGCGCCAGGCTCAGCAGGATGACCACCGCCGTCCAGGCGAAGAGGGAGGGGGTCTCCAGGGAGAGCTTGGAGTAGTAGACCTGGGAGCCGATGGCCAGTCGGGGCAGGCACAGCACCTCGGCGGCCACCCCGGACTTCCAGGCCAGCCCCAGGGCGGTGGTGCACCCGCTGGCGAAGTGGGGCAGCACCGAGGGCAGGTACACCAGGCGCAGGGTCTTCCCGCGGCCGAAGTGGTAGGCCCGGGCCATCTCCAGCAACAGGGGGTCGGTGGAGCGGAAGCCCTGGTGGACGTTGCCCCACACCACCGGCAGCACCATCAGTCCGGAGATGACCCAGGGCACCAGGCCGGTCTGTACCCACAGCAGCACCAGGATGATGAAGGAGGCCACCGGCGCGGCCCGCACCACCCGGATGGCGGGGGAGAGGAGGGTGTCGGCCCAGGGCAGGGCGGCGGTGAGGACGGCCAGGGCCGTCCCCAGTACAGCTCCGGCGGCAAAGCCGCAGAAGATGCGCAGGAGGGAGGCCCCGGTGGTGGACCAGAACTCGGCGGTCAGGGCCAGCTCAGCCAGGGTACGCAGGGAGAGCGCCGGGCCGGGGAGCAGCAGCTCCCGGCCGTTGAGGACGGCCCGGAGCAGGGCCTCTGTGTCCCCGGCGCGCCACGCCTCGGCGATGACCTCCCGGGCCACCCACATGGCGGCCAGCTGCCACACCAGAAGCCAGAAGGCCAGGACCAGAATGGCACGGCCGGTCCGCCGGAGCAGAGAGGGCCTGGAGACAGCGGAACGCCGGTCTGCGGCCGGCGTTCCGGAATGCTGCGTGCGGTCAGGGGACATAGTACAGCCCGTCAGAGGGGATGCTGCCGCCGATGGAGTCGGGGTCGGCGTTCCAGAGCACCTCGTAGTAGCCCTGGATGGAGGCGGCCATGTCGGTGCCGGTGATGCACACCAGGTTGGCCTGGGGGATGGCGGAGAGGGCCACCTGGGCGCTGGGGGTGATGCCGTACTGGGCCACCAGCTCGGAGCTCTCCTCCGGGTTGGAGGCGACGTACTCAATGGAGGCGGCGTACTCGGCCAGGAAGGTGGCCACCGCCTCGGGGTGCTCCTCAATAAACTCGGTGCGGGCCACCACGCAGCCCATGGTGAGCACGCTGCCGTCGCTCACCACCCGGTCCCACTCCTCGGTCAGGTCCAGGGCCTCGCGCATGCCGGTATTCTTCATCAGTACGCTGGTGGCGGCGGGCACCGGGAGCATGCACAGCTCGATGTCCCCGGAGCCGGCCAGGGCGGTGAGCTCGTCGGCGGCCATCCACTCGATGGTCACGTCCTCGCCAGCCGTGAGGCCGTTCTCCTCCAGCAGGAAGTTGAGGACGTACTCCGGATTGGCGCCCCGGGTGTTGGCGGGGGCGTAGAGGGTTTTGCCCGCCAGGTCGGACATGGACTGAACGCTTTCCCCGTTCTCCAGGATGTAGAGCACCCCCAGGGTGTTGAGGGCCAGCATCTGGATGCCGCCGTTCTTGTTATAGAGGTTGGCGGCCACGTTGGTGGGCAGGGCGGCGATGTCCGCCTCGCCGTTGGTCAGCTTGGCGGGGACGGTGCTGGCGTCGGGGTCCACGGTGAAGTGGTAGTCCAGGGCGGTGGTGCCGGCGTCATTGTCCGCCATCAGCTTGGCCGCCCCCATGCCGGTGGGGCCGCTGAGCATGACCACGTTGACCTCGGTGCGCCCGGCGGAGGGGTCCTCCGTGGGGTCGGGAGAGGGGGTAGGCGTGGCCTCGGCGGTCGGAGTTGGGGTGGCCTCCGCGGTGGGGGTAGGCGTGGGTTCGGTGCTGTTGGTGCAGCTGGCCAGCGAGAGGGCCAGGGCCAGAGCCAGGCCCAGCGCGAGCAGACGGGATTTCTTCATGGGAAATGCAGTCCTTTCTGATTCCAAAATGTAATATATGGGAGAGGTTATACAGAATAGAGGAGATGTTCGTCCAAAACTTCGATGCGCTTCCCCGCCCGGCAGATGGCCCCCCGCTCCGTGAGGGCGTCAAAGGCTCGGTAGAGGGAGGCCCGGCTCACCCCCAGCTGACGGGCCAGAGAGGTGGCGGGGCAGGACACCCCGTCCGGGTGGGAGAGGAGGTACTGGGACAGCTTCCGCTCCGCGCTGCCCGCCAGCAGGCCGTCCAGCTTCTCGGTGAGGAAGCGGATGCGGCCGGAGAGGTAGCGGATGTAGTTCCGGGAGAGCAGGCTCTCCCGGGCCAGCAGCTCCCCCACTAGCTCCTGGGGAAAGAAGAGGATGCGGCAGGGCGAGCGGGCGGTGAGGGTGGTGGCGTAGTCCTCCCGGTCGTTGAAGAGGGCCGCCGCGCCGAACAGGTCCCCCGGGGCGAGGACGCTGACCAGCAGCTCCTCCTTGGAGACCTCCACCGACCCGGCGAGGAGCACGGCCAGGCAGCGGTAGAAGGTGTGGGGGGCGTAGATGACGGCCTCCCGCTCCGCCTCCTCCAGCCGGCAGCGGGGGTCGGACACCGCGGCGCGCACCACCTCCACCGGCGCCCCCCGAAAGAGAAAGGTGCGGGAGAGGAGCGCCCGCTCCTCCCCGCCCAGCGCGGACCAGTCCATAGCACCACTCCAGAACTGTCTCATTTGATACAGAAATCATACGATATGGGAGGGCCGCTGTCAAGGGTATGGGCAAATTTTTCCCCTTCTGTGCCCGAAAGAGAGAAAAGCGCATAGGATGGGGGCAGAATGGAGGTCATGCAGATGGCAAGATACGGAACTTGTGAACACAGCGCCCAGAGCGCGGCAGAGGCCCGGCTCCGGGCCGCGGCGGCGCAGCTGCGCACGGCGGCGGAGGAGGTCCGGGGGGAGGTGGGGACCATCTGCCGGAGCGGGGAAGAGGATGTCCCCATGCGCCGCTATACCAATACGAACCTCTCCGCCCTCGGCACAGACAGCTGCCTGTACCGCCAGGCCAGGGAGCAGACGGTGCTGCTGGAGCAGCTTTTGGAGCAGACCTCCCGGCAGAACCAGACCCTGCTGGAGCTGCTGGGGGCGGCCAACTCCCTCACCGCCGCCCTGCTGGCCTGGCAGCGGCGGCAGGGAGCGGGGGCGGCGAATTCTTAAAAAATCGTGAAGAATGAAACTTTCTCTTGCCGAACGCCGTCAAATTCGATATACTGAAACACGCTGATATGTTGACATAACACAACAGAGGAAAGAGGGAGCGGTACCGTGCCGACACAGGGAAAGCGTACCCAGCAGAGGAAGAAAAAGAAAAAAGCGCCCGCCGGACGGCGGGTGCTGAAGTACGCCTATCGCACGCTGGTGGCCATCTCGGCCATCATTGTGACGTTCTATGTGGTCCACGCCCTGCTGGTGCGGGAGCCGACGGTGGACGCGCCCCCCACCCCTACGGAGCCGGGAACCGTCACGGACAACCCGGACACGCCGGAGGATGAGAGCCAGAACACCCTCCCGCCGGAGGACGTGAAGGAGCGCAAGGACCAGTGCTACACCTTCCTCCTGGCGGCCAGCGACCAGTCCAGCGGCAACACCGACACCATCATCGTGGTGACCTACGACGTGCCCAACCAGAAGGTGGGCATGGTCTCGGTGCCACGGGACACCCTCATCGAGCGGACCATCGGCTCCCGGACCTACCATAAGATCAACGCCGCCTATGCCTACGGCGGCATGGAGGAGCTCCAGGCCGCGGTGAGCGAGCTGCTGGGCATCCCCATCCATTTCACCATCAAGGTGAACATCAACGGCTTTGTGGAGCTGGTGGACGCCGTGGGGGGCGTGGACTTTGAGGTGCCGGTCCACATGAGCTACGACGACCCCACCCAGGACCTGCACATCCACTACGAGCCCCAGATGTACTACGGCCTCACCGGCCAGCAGGTGCTGGAGATCGCCCGGTGCCGCTCCAACTCCGACGGGGACCCCAACGTAAACGGCGGCGTCTACCCCGCCTACCCGGACTCCGACATCGGCCGCACCCGCACCCAGCAGCAGCTCCTCATCGCCATCGCCAAGAAGATGCTCTCCTGGAACAGCCTGCCGAAAATCAAAGAGTACATCGACATCTTCCAGGAGAACGTCCAGACCAACCTGGAGCTGACCGAGATGATCTGGTTCGCCGAGCAGGTGTTCTACGGCATGGATCTCTCCACCGGAGTCACCACCGCCACCCTGCCGGGGGACGGCGCGGTGTCCTACAACGGGGCCAGCGTCTACGAGCTGTTCCCGGAGGAGGTGCTGGAGATCGTCAACACCATGCTCAACCCCTACACCGAGGACCTGACCCTGGAGGATTTGACCATCTTCCAGAAATAAGAGGACAGACAAGACACGGGAGAGACCAGGCGGTCTCTCCCGTGTCTTGCTTACTGTGCCTTGTCCCTGAAATAGGCCCGGGTCTGGTCCGCGTTGCGGAGCACCTCGGCCCGGAGGGCCTCCAGGGAGGGGAACTTCCGCTCCCCCCGGAGATATTGGTAGAACTCCATCCGGATGGTCTGGCCGTAAAGGTTTCCGTCAAAATCCAGAATGAACCCCTCCACGTTCACCGCCCCCTGGTCGTCCACCGTGGGGCGCACCCCCACATTGGTCACCGCCGGGCGGCTCTCGCCGTTTTCGAAGTACACCCGGGTGGCGTAGACCCCGTGAGCGGGTACCAGCACCCCCGGCTGGAAGCGGAGATTCACCGTGGGGAAGCCCAGGGCGCTGCCCAGCCGCTTGCCGTGGGAGACCGTGTCGGTGAGGACGTGGGGGTGGCCCAGGAAGCGGTCGGCCCGCTCCATCTCCCCCTGGGCCAGCAGGGTGCGGATGTAGGTGGAGGAGACCGTGATGCCGTCCAGCTCCACCTTGGGGATGATGTCGCAGCCCACCCCCAGCTCCCGGCACAGGTCCCGGAGCCGCCGGGGGTTGCCCTCCCCCTTGTAGCCGAAGTGGAAGTCGTGGCCCGCCACGATGTGGGCGGTGTGGTGCTCCCGCACCAGGTAGTCGGTGACGAACTCCCGCCAGTCCATCCGCATCATGCTGTCAAAGTGGGCCACGATGATGTCCCGGATGCCGTAGAGCCGCTGCATCAGCCCCGCCCGGTCAGCGGGGGAGTTGATGAGGGGGGTGACGGCCCCGGTGATGCGGCTGCCGGGGTGGGCGTCAAAGGTAAAGCCCGAGGGGACGAGCCCTTTTTCCCGGGCCACCTCGCCTACCCGGCGCAGCAGGGCCCCGTGGCCCAGGTGGACGCCGTCGAAAAAGCCCAGGGCGATGACGCGCGGTTCAGAATCCATGGGCGGCTGTGTCTCCTTCCAGTGTCGCCGGCGTCCACCGCCGCGCCGAGTGGCGCGTCAAATTCGGAGCCGCAGGCGAAGAATTTCCGCAGGGCGGGTTCATCCCGGCCGAGGATGTGAAATCAAAGGGGGCGCCCCCACGCCCCTGTGGGCGTGGGGGAACCGCCGTCGAAAAAGCCCAGGGCGATGACGCGCGGTTCAGAATCCATGGGCAGCAAAGCCTCCTTCTCTCATGCTTATACCTCGAAAAAGCTCTTGATGGTGGTGCCCACGCCGCCCTCGCACCGGCCCAGCAGCAGGAATTCCCCGCCTGGGCCGTAGAAGCGGTAGGTGCCGTCGGGCACCGAGGGGGGGCAGGGGAAGGGGTTGCCGTTTTTCGCCTTGGACAGGGCCCGGCCGGCCAGCTCCACCGCGTCGTACCCGCAGAAGCAGGTATCCACCGGCATCAGCAGGGCGGCAGGGTCGTCTGCCGCGGCCACCTCCTCCAGGGAAACAGCGTCGGCCAGGGTATATCCGGCGGCCATGGTGCGGCGGAGGGAGCACATGGCCCCGCCGCAGCCCAGGGCCTGGCCGATGTCGTGGCACAGGGT
>DVHW01000097.1 GCA_018711785.1 Candidatus Galloscillospira excrementavium | reverse complement strand
CTTGCCCTTGCAGACCTCGCAGGGGACGTAGATGTCGGGCAGGAAGTGCATCTCGATCTTGATGAGTCCGTCCCCCTGGCAGGCCTCGCACCGGCCGCCCCGGACGTTGAAGGAGAACCGCCCCGGGCCGTAGCCCCGGCTCTTGGCGTCGGGGGCGGAGGCGAAGAGGTCCCGGATGTCGTTGAACAGCCCCGTGTAGGTGGCCGGGTTGGAGCGGGGGGAGCGGCCGATGGGGGACTGGTCGATGTTGATGATCTTGTCCAGGTACTCCTCCCCCTCCACGCCGTCGTGCTTCCCCGGCCGGGTCTTGGCCCGGTTCAGGTCGGCGGCCAGGCGCTTGTAGAGGATCTCGTTGACCAGGCTGGACTTGCCCGACCCGGACACGCCGGTGACGCAGGTGAAGGTGCCCAGGGGGATGTCCACGTCCACATGGCGCAGGTTGTTCTCCGCCGCTCCCCGGATGGTGAGGGTTTTCCCGCTGCCCTTCCGGCGCTCGGCGGGCACGGGGATCTTCTTCCGGCCGGAGAGGTAGTCCCCGGTGATGGAGCCGGGGGTGTTCATAATGTCCTCCGCCGTGCCGCAGGCCACCAGGTGGCCGCCGTGGACCCCGGCGCCGGGGCCGATGTCCACGATATAGTCGGCGGCCCGCATGGTGTCCTCGTCGTGCTCCACCACCAGCAGGGTGTTGCCCAGGTCCCGCAGGTGCTTCATGGTGTCCAGGAGCATGTCGTTGTCCCGCTGGTGCAGGCCGATGGAGGGCTCGTCCAGAATATAGAGCACCCCCATGAGGGAGGAGCCGATCTGGGTGGCCAGGCGGATGCGCTGGCTCTCGCCGCCGGAGAGGGTGGCGGCGGCCCGGCTCAGGGTCAGGTACTGGAGCCCCACGCTCTGGAGGAAGCCCAGGCGGTTTCGGATCTCCTTAAGGATGCGGTCGGCGATGAGCATCTGCTGGTGGGTGAGGGTCAGGTGGTCGATGAAGTCCAGGGCGTCGGTCACCGACTTGCGGCAGAACTCGTCGATGTTCAGCCCGCCCACAGTGACCGCCAGGGACTCCTTTCTGAGCCGCCGGCCCCCGCAGTCGGGGCAGGGGGACTCGCTCATGCACTCCTCCAGCTCCCGGCGGACCGAGTCGGACTGGGTCTCCCGGTAGCGGCGCTCCAGGTTGTTGCAGATGCCCTCAAAGACCTGGTACAGGGTCCCCTGGCCGCTGCCCCGGTCGTAGGTCAGCTTCAGCTTCTCCCCCTTCGTGCCGTAGAGGATGACGTCCAGCACCTCCGGGGAGAGGTCCTTCACCGGGGTGGTGAGCTTGAAGCCGTATTTCTTGGCCAGCGCCTCGAAGTACATCCGGGAAATGGAGTCACCCTTGATGTTGTTCCAGCCCGAGGCGGTGATGGCCCCCTCCAGGATGGACAGGTCCTTGTTGGGGATGATGAGGTCCGGGTCCACCTTCAGCTGGCTGCCCAGGCCGGTACAGGTGGGACAGGCGCCGTAGGGGTTGTTGAAGGAGAACATGCGGGGGGTGAGCTCCTCGATGGAGATGCCACAGTCCTCGCAGGCGTAGTTCTGGGAGAAGAGGATGTCCCGGTCCTCCCCCACCAGGTTGACCACCACCAGCCCGCCGGACTGGGCGGCGGCGGTCTCCACCGAGTCGGTGAGGCGGCGGACCACGTCGGGCTTGATGACCAGCCGGTCCACCACGATCTCGATGGAGTGCTTTTTGTTCTTGTCCAGCTTGATCTCCTCGGTCAGATCGTAGAGGGACCCGTCCACCCGCACCCGGACATAGCCCGACTTCCGGGCGTCCTCAAAGAGCTTGGCGTGCTCCCCCTTCTTGCCCCGGATCACCGGGGCGAGGACCTGGATGCGGGTGGCCTCGGGCAGGGCCATGAGCTGGTCGATGATCTGGTCGATGGTCTGCTGCTGGATCTCCTTGCCGCACTTGGGGCAGTGGGGGGTGCCCACCCGGGCCCAGAGCAGGCGGAGGTAGTCGTAGATCTCGGTCACCGTGCCCACGGTGGACCGGGGGTTCTTGGAGGTGGTCTTCTGGTCGATGGAGATGGCGGGACTCAGGCCGTCGATGTAGTCCACGTCCGGCTTCTCCATCTGGCCCAGGAACATGCGGGCATAGGAGCTGAGGGACTCCACGTACCGGCGCTGCCCCTCGGCGTAGATGGTCTCAAAGGCCAGGGAGGACTTTCCCGATCCGGACACGCCGGTCAGCACCACCAGCTTGTCCCGGGGAATGGTCACGTCGATGTTCTTCAGGTTGTTCTCCCGTGCGCCTTTGTCGTAAATATGGTCGAGCATAGGCTTGGTTTCTCCTTTGGAAGGGAGGCCGGCGGGCCGGCCTCAGAAAATAGGGCGAAAGACAAAGTACCACATGGCCCACAGCAGCAGCCCGCCGCCCAGAACACCGCAGGCGAGGCGCAGCCACTTGGGCGGGCGCCTCCAGGCCGCCGCGCCGCACAGGGCCAGGGCGAAGAGGCTCACCGCCGTGGGCGCCCAGCGGAGCAGGGCGTCCACCTCAGTACCCGAACACCTGGACCACGCCCTCCAGCATCTGCCGGATGGGCAGGTCATAGGGGCAGCGCTTCTCACAGGCCCCGCACTTGACGCACTCGCCGGCGTGGTGGGCCATGGCCTCGTACCGGCCCCGGGCCCAGTCGGCCAGGCCGTATTTGCGGGTGTAGTTGGCCATGAGGAAGTTGGAGGGGATGTCGATGCCCACAGTGCAGGGGGCGCAGTAGCCGCACCGGCGGCAGAAGTGCTCCCCCAGCTCCTTCCGGACGGCCTCGCACTCCGAGAGCTCCTCCGCCGTCAGGGGGGCGGAGAGGTCCACAGAGGCGTTGCGGTCCACCTCCTCCGGCGAGCCCATGCCGGGTATGCTGATGTCGCACACCCCGGCGGCGGCGATGTACCGCAGGGCCAGGGCCCAGTCCTCCAGATTGCCCCCGGCCAGGGGCTTCATGGCGATGGTGCCCATCCCCCTCTCCCGGGCCAGGCGGAGGGTCTCCACCCCCTGGTTCTCCACGATGTTGAAGGGGAACATGACGGTCTCCAGCCGGTCGGAGTACTGCTCCACCAGCACCCGCAGAGCGTCGGCGCTGTGGGCGGTGACGCCGATGTGGCCGATCTTCCCCGCATCCCGGGCCGCGGCGAGGGCCTCATAGGCCCCGCCGGGGGAAAACACCTGCTCGATCTCCCTCTCCGGCAGGTTGTGGATCTGGTAGAGGTCGATATAGCCGGTGCGCAGGTTGCGCAGGCTGATGCCGATGTCCCGCTCCATGCCCGCCCTGTCCCGGCTCATGCTCTTGGTGGCCAGGATAAACTTGTCCCGGCGGCCCTCCAGGGCCGCGCCCAGGTACTCCTCGGAGACCGTGTAGCCCCGGGCGGTGTCGATATAGTTGATGCCGTGCGCCTCCAGAGCGTCCACCACGGCCTTGGTGTTGGCGGCGTCGGCGCGCTGGATGGGGATGCCCCCGAAGGAAACGACGGCGGCCTTCAGGCCGGTCCGGCCCAGTACTGCGTAGTTCATGCTCTCTTCTCTCCTTCTTGTTCCGCCGCCAGGGTCAGGATGCCCCGGCGGAGCAGCTCGATATTCTCCTCCTGAAAGACGGTGTCCCGGCCGGTGTGGATGCGGCCCATGTGCCAGCCGAACACCGGGTGCTTTTTCAAGGCGCACACCCCCGCCGAGCGGCGGAAGGAGGCGTTGTCCGAGGGGTAGAAGCCGAAGCCCCGGACCAGTTCCACCGTCTTGTCCCCCAGGGAACGGAAGGAGCGCTCCAGGGCGGAGAGGGCGGCGGCGTCCCGCTTCAGGGCCTTGGTGGGGAAAAACTGGAGGGAGTCCCCGTCGGAAACACAGTCGAAGTTCACCACCAGGGCGTCCTGCTTCGCCGCCGGGTGCTGTCCGGCAAAGCTGGCCGAGCCCAGCATGCCCCGCTCCTCGTTGTCGAAGAACACGAAGCACACTCCCGCCCGGTCCGCCTCCGGCAGGGTGAGGGCGGCCTCCAGCAGGGTGATCACGCCGGAGGTGTTGTCGTTGGCGGTGTGCCGGTTGGCCTTTCCGAAGAACATCCACCACATCAGGAAAATGCACATGGCGATGGCCGGCCAGGGCGCGGCCTGGCGCGGCAGGTCCAGCAGCAGCATGACGGCGAACTCCACCACAAGGACCACCGCGACATAGAGGATCACGAACACCAGCTGATAGGCCAGATACCACCCCAGGTTCCGGGGGGTGATGAAGTTTGGTATGGGGAGCACGGCCTGGGTGTCGTAGTGGGCGGTGAAGAGTACCCCCGCCTTCTCCGGGTCCCCGGCGATGACGTTGGTGCCCGAGAATATCTTGCGCTCCTCGGCGACGGGATACCCGGCCCCCTCCAGCTGCTCCCGCAGCCAGGCGCGGAAGGCCCGTTTCTGCCGGGCGGACTTGCGGACCTGGAACCGCTCCAGGACGGTCTTGGACGCCTCGGTCATGGTCGTATCTCTCCTTCGACGGGAGACATGTAGTACCTGTCCTCCCGCCACTTAAGTGGATTTGTGTCGATGTAGGCCCAAATGCGGAGGTAGTCCGCTTCGCCGCGGATGACATGGTCGTGGAAGGATTTTTGCCAGAGGGGGAGGCCAATGCGTTTTGTCACGGCTTCCTTCCAGGTCCGGATGATGTGCGATATGGTAGGGGCGCGCAGTGCGCGCCCGCCCGCTGCTGCCACTGCCAGAATCATATGAACGTGATTCGGCATAATGACATACTTGTCCACACATACATGGGGGTAATGGGCTGGTATCTGCAAAATGGCCCACTCCGCTGCCGTTCCGGCAGCGGTCAGGGGCGGTAGCAGCTCGGGCGCGCACTGCGCGCCCCTACGGAGGTACAGGGCCCGTTCCTTGGTACATACGGTGATAAAATAATACCCCGCGCTGCTGTAATCGTAGTTTGCCAGGCGGTTTGGCCTTCTGGTGTGCCGCTCCACCCTACTTCTCCCCCTTGAGCTGGATGATGCGGTCCCGCAGCACGGCGGCGTACTCGAACTCCAGCATCTTGGAGGCCTCCTTCATCTCCTTCTCCAGCTTGGCGATGGCCTCCAGCCGCTGCTGCTTGGTCAGCTGCTTGGCCTTGAAGTCGAACTCCTTGGGCTCCTCCTTCTCCAGCTCCACCAGGTTGCGCACCGACTTGACGATGGTTTTGGGCACGATGCCGTGTTCCTTGTTAAAGGCATCCTGCTTGGCCCGGCGGCGCTCGGTCTCCTCCATGGCCGCGGCCATGGAAGGGGTGACGGCGTCGGCGTACATGATGACCTTGCCGTCGGCGTTCCGGGCAGCCCGGCCGATGGTCTGGATGAGGGAGGTCTCGGAGCGGAGGAAGCCCTCCTTGTCCGCGTCCAGGATGGCCACCAGGCTCACCTCGGGCAGGTCCAGGCCCTCCCGCAGCAGGTTGATGCCCACCAGCACGTCGAACACCCCCAGCCGCAGGTCCCGGATGATCTCCTGGCGCTCGATGGTGTCGATGTCGTGGTGCATATAGCGCACCTTGAT
>DVHW01000096.1 GCA_018711785.1 Candidatus Galloscillospira excrementavium | reverse complement strand
GCAGCAGACCCGGGCCTCCCCGGGCCGGTGCCATACCGCGGGGAAGGGCGGCCGTGCGTTCTGCATGGCCGCCCTCTTCCGTTCCTGCCCCCTGCGTCCGCGTGGGAGGCGGACCCGTCACATCCTCCGCGCCGCGTCCAGCGCCAGGGCCGAACGCTCGCACTCGTCGGCCTGCATGGTGAGCTGGACGCACAGGGGGCTCCCCCTCATGCGCTCGCTGGCGTAGCTCAGGCCGTTGCTGCGCTCGTCCAGCAGCGGGTGGTCGATCTGAGCCGGGTCGCCCAGCAGGATCACCTTCGTCCCTCTCCCCACCCGGGTTACGATCCCCTTGACCTGCCGGGGAGTCAGGTTTTGGGCCTCGTCGATGATCAGCCAGGTGTCGGTGATGGAGCGGCCCCGCATAAAGTTCATGGCCTCGGCGGTGAGTATCCCTGTATCGAAGAGGTAGTTGATCCGGCTGCGCAGCTCCTCCTCGCCGCTCTTCTCCTTTTTGTGCTCCAGATCCAGAAGGATTTCCAGATTGTCCACGATGGGACGCAGGAGAGGGGAGATCTTCTCCTGCTCGCTGCCCGGGAGAAACCCGATGTCCTGGTCAAACTGGGCATTGGGGCGGCAGATCAGGATCTTGCGGTAGGCCCGGCTCTCCGGCTCCATCACCTGCTCTAGACCGGCCGCCAGAGAATAGAAGGTCTTCGCCGTCCCCGCCGGCCCCATGAGAATGACCAGGGGCGCCTCCTCCGCGCTGAGCAGGAGGGCCTCCTGCATGAACTGCTGGCCCAGGCTGCGGGGCCTGACCCCGAAGGGCCTGCACCCGTTGTGGCAGAGCGGATATACCCGCCCGCCGCGGAACCGGCCCAGCAGCGTCCGCTTCTCCTCCCGGTCGGAGCGCAGGATGGCGAACTGGTTCTCCGTCAGGGAGGCTGGCTGCTGCCGCCCCTCGCGGTCCACCGTATACAGAGACTCGGCGGAAATCCCCTCCCGCTTGAACAGGGAGAGAAGCGCATCCGGCACGTACACATCTGCCCGCCCGGTATAGTGCCCCGCGCCGCTGGGGACCTGATCGGCGGCAAAGTCCTCGGCAGGGACCCCCAGCATCTGGGCCTGGATCCGGGTTACGATGTCGCGGGTGACCAGAATGGTGGAAAGCCCGTCCTCAATGAGGCCCCTGCACACCTTCAGCACGCGGCTGCTTGCGCTGTCCGGGTCCATGCCGTGGGGAAGGGCCACGTCCACATGGTTGACCTCCAGCCGCAGCGTACCGCCTGCCGGCAGGGCGACACCCTCCACAAGGCTCCCCTGCAGGCGCAGCCGCTCCAGGAAGCGGATGACCTGCCTCGCGTTTCCGCCCTGCTCGCCGTCCGCCTGCTTCAGCGCGTCCAGCGATTCCAGCACCACCAGCGGCAGCACGATGTGATTGTCCTCAAAGGACTCCAGGGCGTAGGGGGCCTGAATCAGGATGTTGGTGTCCAGCACATAGGTTTTCTGCATGGTTATGCCTGCCTTTCCTCTGATTTGGAGTTTTGCGGCACCGGAATCCATCGCAGAACGGCAAAAGAGCCCGCCTGCGGCATAAGGACGCAAGCGGGCTCTCCCAGTGAGCGGCGGCGGAGCAGAGAGGATGACCACCATCTGACGTGCTGCTTCATAGACGCACTCCTCACGGTTTACGATTGGATTCTGAGTTCAGTATAGTAAAAAGAGCTGCGGCCATCTACCAGCCCAATGTAAAAATGAGGTCAAGATAGGGTGTTGCCGCCGTTTGGCCGGGGGAAATCAAGGGGGTGATAAGCGTCTGTCGGAGCCGGCGCTTTACAAAGATATGACAGCAGTTTTAGGAAAATCATACCGAAGTGAGCGCCGCGGCACAGTATAATGGAACCGGTACCCCGCGGCGGCGGAGATGCCGCAGCGTTTCCGGCAGAAAAGGAGAGAGTGAGATGTGGGCGCTGATTTTGTTTAGCTTGCTGCTCGGCTGCCTGTTCCTCTATCTGGCGGTCCGGAGCTTCCTCCGCAGGCAGGAGTGGCGGAACGCCGTCCGCCTGAACGCCCGGGTGGCAGAGGTGCAGTACCGGGAGGTCCGGAGAAAAGGGAACATCATCGACGACGGGCGCTCGTCGGCCGTGGTCACCCTGCGGTTTTTCTATGAGGGGCGGGAATGGACAGAGCAAAAGGAGTACCAAGGGATCGTCGGGACCCCCACCTGCGGTCAAACGGTCCCCATCTGTCTGAACCAGGGAAACCGGACCTGGGCGCCCTGGCGCGAGGTGCGCTCCTATTGGGGACTGCTCCTCGCGTTGAGCGTGCTCTGCCTGCAGATCACGGCGGCCCTTCTGATAGACGGCAGAGGGATCCTGGCGGCCCTGTCCGACTTTCAGGTCGAGTCGCCCAATCTGCCCGGCAGCCTCTTCCTGGCGATGATTGGGGCGATCCTCGCCGCCTGTGCCTATGCCTGCGTGTGGGGCCTGCTGCCATCCGCCGTGCGCCCGATCCTTGCCCCGATCTGCTGGGCCGTCAAAGACGCCCTTGGACGGCTGGAGCCTGTGGAGGCGCGGTGCGAAGGCGTGATCTGCAGGGAGACCGGGGATGACGACGTAAGTTATTATCCCCTCTTTTCCGCGCTGGAAGGGGGCAGGATTGTCCGCTGGTATTCCGGGGATTCCGTGTCACGGAAGAAATATCGGGCCGGCGAAGAGTATACGCTGTACCGCGACCGGAATACAGGCACCTACACCTTGGCGCCCACGCCATCCGATGTGGTCCGCATACCCTTTTCCTTGATCCCGCTGGGATTCGGCCTGATGCTGTTCCTCGCTCTGGCCGTCAGCTCGGCCGGGATGCTCTATCTGGCGGCCTGTGGCCTTCTCCGTGTTTGATGCGCAGGAGCGGAACAATAACTATGGGGGAGGCAAGAGGGCGGTTCCACTGGCGGGAGACCCATCGGGGAATATGTGACTTTGTGATTCACAGCTAATGAAAAAACGCTGTTTTCGAAAGAAAACAGCGTTTTTGTGTTGGAGGATACAGGATTTGAACCTGTGACCTGCCGCGCATCAAGGGTGCTTCAGCATTTTTCGAATTATTTGTAGCGCTTTTTAATTGCTCTGCTTCACCTGCTCTCCGCTGCTCTTTATGAGCGGGGGTTCCGTCTGTCCCGCCCCGGACGGCGGCTGGCTGTATCGTCGAGCGTACCCCGCCCTTTGCCGGATCCGCTGTAATCGGTAGCTGTAAACGAGAAAAGGTCAATCAGCCGGAAGCGTTTTAAGAAACGCACTCAAATCATTCCGGCCGTATGGCTTATACAGGCAATAATACGTCACATTTGCCTCGTCATCCAGAATGGGGATATTGACCCGGTTCGCGGGATTTCCCTCCCGGCGCAGGGCCACATCGGTTGCAAAGCTGGGAAGCGCGGAGGATTTTACGAGTTCTTCAAAGGCCACATCCTCCTGTTCAAGAAAACGAGTATCCGGCATTTTTTGGTCCGTAACGTCCCGCCAAAAACCCAGGCGGTTCCGCAGGAGCATCGTTTCGCCGTTGAGATCCTTCATATATAACGCCTTGCTGCCGGACAAAGGATGCGCCGGGGGCAGGGAGAAAAACAAGTGCTCTTCCCCGTATTTGACGCAGGCGATCCCCGGCTCCTCCAACGGATAGGGCAGGATGATCAGCTGGTAGACACCGTCCCGCAGGCCCTGGAGGAGCACCCTGTTTTCCCGTATCTCGGAGGAGATCGTCCTATCGGGATACAGGTCAGACAGAAGCGGAGGAATTTCCCAAAGAGGGGCCGGAGCACAGGAGCCAATCAAAATGGTCCTCTGGCTGCGGTCAAAGGCCTGGACGCGGCTGATCATGTCCTGGCACCTCTCCATGACCTGCCGGGCGTATTCCGCCGCCATGCGGCCGTTTTCGTTGAACTCGATTTTGTTCTTCTGCCGGTCGAACAATGGAACCTGGAGTTCCGCCTCCAGCCGCTGCATGGAGCGGCTGAGGGCCGGCTGGGAGATGTGCAGGTGTTCCGCTGCGCCGGACAGGGTCCCACACTCCGCAAAAGCCAGCAGCTGTTCCAGCTGGTAGAGCTCAAACATATTCCGCCACCTCCGCCCCCATTGTACCAGCCGTCCCGGCCTCTTGCAAGCGTATAGTATGCGTTTTGGTTATAGTGCTCTGCGGAATTGGTACTGTACTTTCCACAAAAGCGGCCCTATAATGGGCCCGTCAGAAGGAAATCGGGCAAAAGGAGGCTTGACACCATGCAGTACAGGATGCTTTCCAATGGTGTAGAGCTGCCGATGATCGGATATGGCACATTCCAGATCAAAGACGCCGTACAGTGCGAGCGGTGCGTTTCCGAGGCGCTGGAGATTGGCTATCGTCTGTTCGATACCGCCGCATCCTATGAAAATGAAGCCGCTGTCGGCGCGGCCCTCCGCAGCTCCGGGCTGCCCCGGGCGGAGTGGTTCGTCACCACCAAGCTGTGGGTGCAGGACGCCGGCTATGACGGTACGCTCAGGGCCTTTGACGGCTCCCTGAAACAGCTGGGCCTGGATTACATCGACCTGTATCTTATCCATCAGCCCTTTGGAGATTACTACGGCGCCTGGCGGGCCATGGAACGGCTGTACCGGGAGGGCGCGGTCCGGGCCATCGGGGTGAGCAACTTCACCCCGGAGCGGCTGGTGGACCTGTGTATGAACCAGGAGATCGAGCCCATGGTGAACCAGATCGAGATCCACCCGTTTTTTCAGCAGAACACCGCCCTGCGGGTCGTGGAGGACTATGGGGTCGTCCCCCAGGCGTGGGGCCCATTTTCCGAGGCACAGAAAGATATTTTCCACCACAAGACGCTGGCCAAGATCGCCGGCAGGCACGGCAAGACCACAGCCCAGGTCATCCTCCGCTGGCACCTCCAGCGGAATATCCCCACCATTCCCAAAACGGTCCAGCCAGAGCGGATGGCGGAAAACCTGGGTGTCTTTGATTTTGCGCTGACGGAGAGAGAGATGGAGAGCATCGCCGGCATGGACATCGGGCACAGCGAGATCATCGACCACCGGTGTTTTTACACGGCACGGCAGCTCAACAGCGTAAAGATCCATGAATAAGCAAACAAAATTTATATCAACAGGAGGACTTCTATCATGAACAGGATCGAAACGGTCAAGCTGAACAACGGCGTGGAGATGCCCCTGGAGGGCTTCGGCGTGTTCCAGGTGCCCGACCCCGCGGTGTGCGAGCAGGCGGTGCTGGACGCCACCGCCACCGGCTACCGCCTCATCGATACGGCGGCGGCCTACATGAATGAGGAGGCGGTGGGCAAGGCCGTCGCCAAGTGCGGCGTGCCCCGGGAGGAGCTGTTCATCACCACCAAGCTGTGGGTCCAGGACGCCAGCTACGAGGGGGCCAAGGCGGCCATCGAGACCTCGATGAAGAAGCTGGGGCTCAGCTATATCGACCTGTATCTGATCCACCAGCCCATGGGGGACTATATCGGCGCCTGGCGGGCCATGGAGGAGGCCTATAAGGCCGGCAAGCTGCGGGCCATCGGCGTGTGCAACTGCGATCCCCAGATTTTGGCCGACATCTGCGAGACCGTGGAGGTCACCCCCGCCGTCAACCAGGTGGAGCTCCACCCCTTCTTCCAGCAGGAGAACGCCCTGGCGCTCATGAGGGAGTACGGCGTCCACCCCGAGGCCTGGGGGCCCTTTGCCGAGGGCAACCACGGCATCTTTACCCACCCCGTGCTGACCCAGATCGGGGAGAAGTACGGCAAGAGCGCCGCCCAGGTGGCCCTGCGGTGGAACGTGCAGCGGGGCGTCACCGTGATCCCTAAGTCGGTCCACAGAGAGCGGATGGAGCAGAACCTCGCCATCTGGGACTTCCAGCTCAGCGGCGAGGACATGGCGGAAATCGCCAAGCTGGACATTGGCCGCAGCGAGATCGTGGACCACAGCGACCCCAAGTTCGTCCAGATGCTCCACCGGATGAAGGTCCACGAGTAAACGTGCCCTTTGAATGGCGGACAGGGCCCGGCGCTGTGCCGGGCTCTGCCCGCCGCATCGCTCAGGCAGAGGCCGGCGGAGTTGGGTTCCGAAAAAGGGGAGAGGAACATGAAGCAGTTTCTTTTTGCTGGATGGATGGCGCTGGTACTGCTGGGCCTGATGGCGTGCAGCGGCGAGACCGGCCCGGCTCAGGCACAGCCGGAGCAGACTACCCAGGCGGTCGATCCCGCGGAAGATACGGACCGGGAAAATCCCACGCCCCAGGCGCAGACCGAGTACATCAGCCCGGTGCCGGAGGAATACTTCGCCCCCTCCGACCACCCCGGACAGGTGGCGGAGATCACCTACGGCAGCCGGGACTACAGGGACCCCGCCGCCCCCGCCATTCAGAAAACCGCCTATGTCTATCTGCCCTGCGGCTATGACGAAACCGATGAGGACACGCGGTATGACGTCCTCTACCTGATGCACGGCTGGACCATGACGGCGGGGGACTTCTTCGACACCGCCCGGAGCGGCATCGTCCCCATGCTGGACCACATGGTGGAAAACGGGGACATCCCGCCGGTGATCGTGGTGTGTGCCACCTTTGATGCCCGGAACCGGTCCCAGGGCTTCTCCCGGTCGGTGGAGGAGCTGTCCGTATTCCACCGGGATTTAAGGGAAAACCTGATCCCCACTGTGGAGAGCCGCTACCACACCTACGCCCAGGACGTGACGGAGGAGGGCCTCCAGGCCTCCCGGGAGCACCGGGCCTTCGGCGGCTTCTCCCTGGGGGCGGTCACTACCTGGTACCAGTTCATCTACAACCTGGACTACATCAAATACTTTGTCCCCATGAGCGGGGACTGCTGGATCATGGGCACCTACGGCGGGCTCTATCAGCCGGTGGAAACGGTGGACTACCTGGAGCAGGTGGTCTCCGACGGCGGCTGGAACGGGGACGATTTCTACATCTACCAGGGCATCGGCACGGACGACCCCATCTGGGACCAGACGGACAGCCAGATCCAGGAGATGCTGACACGGGACCTGTTTACGGCGGAGAACCTCCACTACGCCATTATCCAGGGCGGCCGGCACGATATCGACGCCTGCGAGCGGTACCTGTACCACGCGTTGCAGAACTTCTTTGGAGATCAAGAGGGTACACATTTGAACTTTGAGCCAGTGACCCGCGATACCCTGGTGCGGGATGTGATGGACGATCCTGTCTTTGAGGATTACGGCTGCCTGCTGTTCCCGGTAGACCGGACGATCCCCCAGGATATGACCCTGGAGAATGTGGGAGATATTCTTGTCTGGTACAACTACATCAATCCGGACACGACGGTGGAGATCGTCAACACCCTGGGCGAGCAGGCCGCCGCCGGGGAGCAAATCTGCTATGAGATCTACACGGAGGCGGAGCGGGCGGCGGACCCGGACAAGGAGGACACCGGACTGTTCTTCTTCCGGGGCGAGCCCGGCGGCAAGACCGCCATCTGCAATGCCGGGGGCGGCTTCATGTATGTGGGCGCCATGCAGGACAGCTTCCCCCATGCCCTGGAGCTGTCCAAAAACGGCTATAACGCCTTCGCCCTCATCTACCGCCCCGGCGCCCAGACCGCCTGCGAGGACCTGGCCCGGGCCATCGCCTTCCTCCACGAGAACGCCGAGGAGCTGGGCATCGACATGACGGACTACTCCCTGTGGGGCGGCTCGGCGGGCGGCCGGATGGCGGCCTGGCTGGGCACCTACGGCACGGAGGAATTTGGGGAGGAGGCCTATCCCCGTCCGGCGGCAGTCATCATGCAGTACACCGGATTGTCCGAGGTGACGGGGGACGAGCCGCCCACCTACTGCTGCGTGGGCACCAGCGACGGCATCGCCCCCTACCGCGTCATGGAGGAGCGGGTGCGGCGCATCCAGGCAAATGGTACGGACGCGGAAGTTGAGGTGTTTGAGGGCCTTCCCCACGGCTTCGGCCTGGGGGAAGGGACGGTGGCCGAGGGCTGGATCGACCGGGCCATTGCTTTCTGGGAGCGGCAGATGCCGTGAGGAGAGCGCCGGCGGCCACTCATTCACAGGGACAAAGATCATACTGTCATACCATAAAGGAGTGTTTTATTATGACGACCATCACATTGAACGACGGCAACAAGATCCCCGCAGTTGGCTTTGGGGTATTCCTGATCCCTGCCGATGGCCCCACCTACGACGCGGTGCGGACGGCCCTCGATGCCGGGTACCGGCACATCGACACGGCGGCCGCCTACTTCAATGAGGCGGACGTGGGCCGGGCGGTCAAGGACAGCGGGATCCCCCGGGAGGAGATCTTCATCACCAGCAAGCTGTGGCTCCAGGACTACGGCTACGAGGCGGCCAAGAAGGGGCTGGACACCTCCCTGGAAAAGCTGGGGATGGACTACGTGGACCTCTACCTGCTCCACCAGCCCTACGGCGATGTGGCCGGCGCGTGGAGGGCCCTGGAGGAGGCCAAGGAGGCGGGCAGGGTCCGGTCCATCGGCGTGAGCAACATGACGCCGAAGATCTGGAAGCAGTTCGTTCCCCAGTTCAAGACCCTCCCGGCGGTGAACCAGGTGGAGTGCAACCCCTTCTTCCAGCAGCGGGAGCTGCGGGAACTGCTGGCCAAGGATGATGTGAAGATCGAGGCCTATCAGCCTCTGGGCCACGGGGACAGCAGCCTGCTCACCCACCCGGTCATCACCAAACTGGCGGAGAAGTACGGCAGAAACGCCGGACAGGTCATCCTCCGCTTTGAGGTGCAGGACGGACTGATTGTCCTGCCCAAGTCCACCAACCCGGGGCGGATCGCCGGAAACCTGGATATCTTCGACTTTGAACTGGCCGAAGCTGAGATGGAGGAGCTGCGCGCCCTGGACACCGGAAAGGGCCGCCACGACCCGGAGGCCCCCGGCGTGGCGGAGATGCTGCTCCAGAACTACAAGATACACGATTGATGCAGGAGGAAACTGTCATGAGAAAGAATTTTGGCCCGAAGCCCTTTTTATACCCTCAGCTGGTGATGGTCATCGCCAGCTACGGCAGGGATGGAACGCCGGACGCCATGAACGCCGCCTGGGGCGGCATCGCGGGCGGGGACAAGATCTTCCTGTGCCTCAGCTCCAACCACAAGACCGTGGAGAACATCCTGGAGCGGAAGGCGTTTACCGTCAGCGTGGCGGACGAGGCCCATCTGGTGGAGGCCGACTATGTGGGGCTGGTCTCCGGGAACGATGTGCCCGACAAGCTGGAGCGGAGCGGGCTCCATGCGACCCGCAGCGAATTTGTGGACGCGCCTGTGATCGACGAGCTGCCCCTGGTGCTGGAGTGCAAGCTGGTGAGTTATGACCCGGAGACCCACTTCATGGTGGGCCGGATCGTGAACGCCGGGGCGGACGAGGCCATCCTGGACGAGGCGGGGATGATCGACCCGGCCAGGCTGAAGCCGCTCACCTTTGACCCGGCCAATGGGACATACTGGAGCCTGGGCGAAAAGGTCGGAAAGGCCTTTTCAGACGGCGGAAAATTGAAGTAACCGCAGAGGCCGCCGTTTCCGGCTGGAGGAGGCAGCCCTCTGTGGTCGTATGAAAACGCATGACCTCTTGATCTGGAAAACAAAGAAAAACCGCTGTTTTCTCTCGAAAACAGCGGTTTTTCTTGGTGGACGATACAGGACTTGAACCTGTGACCTCC
>DVHW01000095.1 GCA_018711785.1 Candidatus Galloscillospira excrementavium | reverse complement strand
GGGCACAGGAAGAACAACAATAATTATAAAAATCCACCTGCACAGGAATCAAACACCAATAGCGTGAATTCGGACAAAATTTGTCTTAAAATGTGAAATCTACACCTATTTTAATGCGCATTTGCCGCTCTGACAAGCTCTATTTCCAGCTTGTCTGCCCTTCTGTTCCGAAGCGCTCGTCCGGCGCGGGATCGCTCCCATCCAAAGAGGGCCTTGACATTCCCCCGGGAACGTGGTATCATCCCGCACAGTCACGCCAGGGATGCGTGAAGATCTTGAAGATTTGCTCATCGGAGGACCTGTGATCGCAATCACACGGGTCGGAGAAGATGTCGGGTGCGCTCGGTTAGGAAACGAACCGGGCGCGCTCTTTATTTATAGATCGAATCTCTCTCAGAAAGGAGTCCCTTTCCCATGAAGCTCATTCTGCGTTTCCTCAAGCCCCACCGGAAGCTGTGCGCGCTGACCATTTTCCTGCTGATCGTGGACGTGGCGGGTGCGCTTTTCATTCCCACCCTGGTGGCCGAGATGCTCAACCAGGGCACCTCGGGCTCCTCCTTTGCGGCCATCGTCCAGCTGGGGGTGACCATGGCGGTCATCTCGGTGCTGGCGGGGGCCTGTGCCATCGGGGGCGGGTACGCCTGCGCCGCCCTCTCGGCCCGGGTGGGCAAGGACATGCGGGAGGCCATCTACGCCAAGAGCCTCAAGCTGTCGGTCTACGACTTCCGGCAGTTCGGCACCGCCTCCATCACCACCCGCACCATCGCGGACATCACCACCATCCAGTTCGCCCTCACCAGCACCATCCAGATGGTCATTCCCGTGCCCATCATCTGCATCCTCTCCCTGGCCCTCACCTTCGGGCTGGACGCCCAGATGGGCCTCATCCTGCTGGCGGTGGTGGTCGTGGTCCTGCTGCTGGCCTGGGGCATCATGCGCAGCGCCTCCCCCCTGTTCCGCAAGCTGCAGAAGCTGCTGGACCGGATGAGCACCGTTTTGCTGGAGAACCTGACCGGCGTGCGGGTGGTCCGGGCCTTCAACAACGAAAAGCGGGAGGAGAAGCGCATGGTGGACGCCTTCTCCGGCTACGCCGCCACCTCCATCAAGGCCAACCGGCTCTTCGCCAACCTGGACGGCCTGTCCTTCTTCTGCATCAACTTCTTCGTGGTGGTGGTCTACTGGCTCAGCGGCGGACACATCGCCGCCGGGACCTTCCAGATCGGCGACATCACCGCAGTCATCGAGTATGCTATCCTGGTCACGTTCTTTTTGATGATGGCTCAAATGGTCATCCTCATCCTGCCCCGGTCCCTGGAGTGCTGCGAGCGCGTGCGCCAGGTACTGGACCACACGCCGGAGATCGTGGACCTGGTGGAGGCCGACCCGGCGGAGAAGAACCACGACGAGGTGCTCGCCTTCCGGGACGTATCCTTCCGCTTCCAGGACGCGGAGGAGGACACCCTGAGCCACCTGAGCTTCGTCTGCCGCCGGGGCGAGACCACCGCCGTCATCGGCGGCACCGGCAGCGGCAAGTCCACCGTGGCCTCCCTCATCCTCCGGTTCCACGACGTGACCGGCGGTGCCGTGGAGCTGAATGGGGTGGACATCCGGGACATGACTCAGGAATACCTGCGGGACCACCTGGCCTACGTCCAGCAGAAGGCGTGGCTCTTCTCGGGCACCGTACGGGAGAACCTGAAGTACAGTCGGCCCGACGCCACCGATGAAGAGCTGATGCACGCCGCCGACGTGGCCCAGGCCGGGGACTTTATCCGCTCCCTGCCCGAGGGGCTGGACTCCTTCGTGGCCCAGGGGGGCACCAACTTCTCCGGCGGGCAGAAGCAGCGGCTCTCCATCGCCCGGGCCCTGGTGAAGAAGCCGGAGCTCTACATCTTCGACGACAGCTTCTCCGCCCTGGACTTCAAGACCGACGCCGCCCTGCGGAAGGCCCTGGCGGCGGAGACCGGGGACGCGGCGGTCCTCATCATCGCCCAGCGGGTCAGCTCCATCCGCCACGCCCAGCGGATCGTGGTCCTCCACGAGGGCCGCATGGCGGGCGTCGGCACCCACGAGGAGCTGATGGAGACCAGTCAGGTCTACCGCGAGATCTACGAATCCCAGACAAAGGAGGCGCAGGAGGCATGAGTGCCAAGAAGAAATTCGCCGGCATCGAGCGCGAGGTGCCGGAGCACGCGAAGAGCACCGTGACGCGGCTGTTCAGCTACCTCCACGGCCAGCGCGTCCGCCTCACGGTGGTGTGCATATCCATTGTCATCTATGTAGCCCTCTCCATCTGGAACCCCATGTACAGCGCCATCGTCATCGACCACCTGTGGCAGTCCGTCCAGGCCGCCTGGCAGGCGGGGACCCCCTTCTCGGTCACCGGCGCCATGGGCCGGGAGCTGGTCCAGCTCACCCTCCAGTACCTGTGCACCTGGCTGTTCTACTACCTGCAGTCCTATCTGATGGCCAACGTGGCGGAGAACTTGGTGCTGGCCCTGTGCAGCCAGATCGCCCAAAAGCTCCACCGCCTGCCCCTGCGATTCTTTGACCAGAACCTGGCCGGCGAGATCCTCTCCCGGGTCACCAATGACCTGGACAAGATCTCCGAGGTGCTCCAGACCGGCCTTCTGAAGCTCATTGTGGCCATCGGCACCATCATCGGCTCCCTCATCGTCATGTTCTATTACAGCGTGCCCCTGACCCTGCTGTTCCTGGTGTTCATGGCCGTCAGCATGGTGGTCACCAATATCGTGGCCCGGAAGAACCTGCGCTGCGCCGCCGAGCGGCAGGAGACCATCGGCGCGCTCACCGGCATCGTGGAGGAGTACTACAACGGCCGGGACGTCATCAAGGCCTACAACCACGAGGCCGAGAGCATCCAGAAGGTCTCCGAGGCCGCCGAGGCCAACCGGCAGGCCAACCAGAGGGCCGACTTTTTGACCAACTGCGTCAACCCCCTCATCCGCCTGCTGACCCGGCTGGCCCAGGTGGTCATCGCCATCATCTCCGGCAAGGCCATGCTCAGCGGCACCATGTCGGTGGGCGTGGTCCAGGCCTTCTTCCAGTACGTCAACCAGACCGCCGAACCCCTCACCGAGGCCTCCTATATGATCAACTCCCTCCAGGCGGCCCTGGCCTCCGCCGAGCGCACCTTCGAGCTGCTGGACGAGGCCGAGGAGATCCCCGACCCGGTCCACCCCGCCGTGGTGGAGCGGGCGGAGGGCCGCATCGCCTTTGAGCACGTCAGCTTCGGCTACGAGCCCAGCCGGCTCCTGATGAAGGATATCAGCTTCACCGCCCAGCCGGGGCAGAAGATCGCCGTGGTGGGCTCCACCGGCGCGGGCAAGACCACCCTTATCAACCTGCTCATGCGCTTTTATGAGGTGAACGGCGGGAAGATCACCGTGGACGGCATTCCCACCGCCGACATGACCCGCTCCGGCCTGCGGAACAATTTCGGTATGGTCCTCCAGGACACCTGGCTCTTCGGCGGCACGGTGGCGGAGAACATCGCCTACGGCCGGCCCGACGCCACCCGGGAGGAGATCGTGGCCGCCGCCAGGGCCGCCAAGGTGGACTACTTCATCCGCACCATGCCTCAGGGGTATGACACCGTACTGGACAACGAGGCGGCCAACCTCTCCGCCGGACAACGGCAGCTGCTGACCATCGCCCGGGTGTTCCTGTGCGACCCGCCCATTCTCATCCTGGACGAGGCCACCTCCAGCGTGGACACCCGCACCGAGGCGGAGATCGGCAAGGCCATGAAGGCCCTCATGCACGGCCGCACCAGCTTCGTCATCGCCCACCGGCTCTCCACCATCCGGGACACGGACAGCATCCTGTTTATGGAGCACGGCAGCATCATCGAGCAGGGCGACCACAAGACCCTGCTGGCCAAGGGCGGGGCCTACGCGGCCCTCTATTACAGCCAGTTCGAGTAAACGGACCATTTCTCCAACAAATCAGGACAGCCGCCAAAAGGCGGCTGTCCTGATCTGTTCTATGCTCCGCAGCTCCTCCTCCGCTACCAGCCAGGGCTCCGGACCTGGAGGGCCTGGAACTGCCGGACGATCTGGGAACAGCGCTCAGTGTGATACCGGAGATAGCGCTTCTTCGCCTCCCGCTGGGTGCGCTGCTCTGCCTGGAAGCGCCTCCAGCGGGCGCAGGTCTTGTGGCAGCCGGGCTGGTAGGAGGCACATCGGGTCTGGCAGGGCAGCATGGCGGCGTCGCTCCTTTTCTCCCGGGAGGGGGGCTCCCGCAGTCGTTATGTCCAGTATACCCCCCATCGTCCCGCCCTGCCACCCCGGGCGTGTAAACACAGGGTCAAGATTTTGTATGCCGGGCCCGGGCGGTGCCCCAAAAAGCCGCGCGCTGCAACGGGCCGCATCCTACTCGAACAAGTGCAAGCACTTGTTCCACCGTCCCCGGGTTATCAGCGGCCCGGCTCGTCCAGGTGCCAGATGTCCCGGTTGTACTCGGCGATGGTGCGGTCGGAGGAGAAGAAGCCGGAGCGGGCGATGTTCACCAGCATCTTCTCCGACCAGGCCGGCCGGTCCTCGTAATCTGTCAAGCACTTCTCCTTGACAGCGATATAATCCTCCAGGTCCAGCAGGGCCATGAAGTAGTCCTTGGCGAGGAAGTCCTTGTAGAGGCGGGTGAGGCTCTCCACATCCCCGACGGCGAGCATATGGGGGCTGAGGAGGAAGTCCACCAGCTCCCCCACCTCCGGCTTCTGCCAGTAGTCGCTGCTGCGGTAGCCGCCGGTCTGGTAGAGGGAGATCACTTCGTCGGCGGAGCGGCCGAAGAGGTAGAGGTTCCCCTCCCCCACCAGCCGGGAGATCTCCACATTGGCCCCGTCCAGGGTGCCCAGGGTGACGGCGCCGTTGGCCATCAGCTTCATGTTGCCGGTGCCGCTGGCCTCCTTGGAGGCCAGCGAGATCTGCTCGGACACGTCGCAGGCGGGGACCAGGTGCTCGGCGGCGGTGACGTTGTAGTTCTCCACCATCACCAGGTTCAGCCAGGGGGAGACCTGGGGGTCAGACCGGATGATCCGGCTCAGGCAGAGCAGAAGGTGGATGGTGTCCTTGGCCAGGGTGTAGGCCGGGGCGGCCTTGGCCCCAAAGACCATGGTCACCGGCCGGGGCGGGGTGTGCCCCTCCTTGATGCGCAGGTACTTCCAGATGGCGTAGAGGGCGTTCATCTGCTGGCGCTTATACTGGTGCAGGCGCTTGATCTGGATGTCCAGCACGCTCTCCGGGTCCACAATGACGCCCTGCCTCTCCCTCAGCCAGCGGGCGAGGGTACGCTTGTTCTCCCCCTTCACCGCCCGCAGCCGCTCCAGGAAGGCGGCATCCCCCTGCCGCTCCAGCAGGTCCTCCAACCGCCCGGCGTCCCGCTGCCAGTCCGGGCCGATGGCCTCGGTGACGAGGGCGGAGAGGGGCTCATTGCACCCCATGAGCCACCGGCGGAAGGTGATGCCGTTGGTCTTGTTCGTGAACTTCTCCGGGTAGAGCTGGTAGAAGGGGCGCAGCTCGGTGTTTTTCAAAATCTCGGTGTGGAGCTCGGCCACCCCGTTGACCTTGGAGGAGTAGTGGATGTCCAGGTGGGCCATGTGGATGAGGTCCTCCCCGTCCCAGATGGCGGTGCGGGGGTCAGAGCTGTGCCCCTTGGCCCGCTGGTCCAGGGCGCGGAGGATGGGCATCAGGTGGGGCACCACCCGCTCCAGGCTGGCGGCCGGCCACTTCTCCAGGGCCTCGGCCAGGATGGTGTGGTTGGTGTAGGCGCAGGTACGCTCCACCAGGTAGATGGCCCGCTCCAGGTCCACCCCCCGCTCGGTGAGCAGGCGGATGAGCTCCGGGATGACCAGGGAGGGGTGGGTGTCGTTGATGTGGACCGCCGCCCAGCGGTCCAGCTCCTGGAGGGAGTGTCCCCCCTCCTCCAGCTCCTTCAGGATGAGCTGGGCCCCGGCGGAGGCCATAAAGTACTCCTGGTAGAGCCGCAGCAGGCGGCCGGCCTCGGTGCTGTCGTCGGGGTAGAGGAAGCTGGTCAGGCGGCCGGGGATGTCGGTCGGGTCGAAGTCAATGCCCTCCGCCGGGGCGGGGGCGGGGTGCTCCACGTCGAAGAGGTGGAGGCGGTTGCACACCCCGTTGCGGTAGCCGGGCACCTCGATGTCGTACATCCGCGCCGTGAGGATGAAATCCCCGAAGGGCACCTGGAAGGCCACCCCCGTGTCCAGCAGCCAGGACTCCGGGGCCAGCCAGGGGTCGGCCTCCTCCACCTGCCGGCCCGTGTCCAGCCGCTGGCGGAACAGGCCGTAGTGGTAATTCAGGCCCACCCCGTCCCCCTTCAGGCCCAGGGAGGCGATGGAGTCCAGAAAGCAGGCGGCCAGCCGCCCCAGGCCGCCGTTGCCCAGGGAGGGCTCCGGCTCCTGGTCCTCTACCTGGGCCAGGGAGCGGCCGTGGGCGGCCAGGAGGGCCTCGGTCTCCTCCAGCAGGCCCAGATTGATGAGGTTGGCCCGGAGCAGCCGCCCCAGCAGGAACTCGGCGGAGAAGTAGTAGACCTTCCGCCCGCCGCCGGCGGGGGGAAGGCCCTTCTCCACCTCCCGCAGGGCGGCGGTCAGGGCACAGAGCAGCGCCCGGTCGTCGCAGGTGTCCAGGTCCAGGCCCCGCCGGGCCAGAGCCGCTTCCAGCTCGGTCTTGATGGTCATGTGGTCTCCTCCTCTTCCTCCGCCGGGGCGGGCAGGCGCTCATAGAGCGCCATCTCCCGGCGCAGCCGCCGGGCCAGGGCCGGGCGGTCAAACCCGGGCAGGGCCCGCCACTGCCAGTTGCCCCCCAGGGTGGAGGGGGTGTTCATCCGCCCCTCGCTCCCCAGGCCAAGCAGGTCCTGCATCTGCACCACCGCCAGCTCCGCCGGACTGGCCCAGATGCCCCGCATCATGCCCCAGGCCTCTCCCTCCCGCCGGGTCAGGCGGAGATAATCCCGGGCCAGGGCGGCGTCGGCCGGGTCGACGGAGCGCAGCCAGCCCAGGGCGGTGTCGTTGTCGTGGGTGCCCACGTAGGCCACGCAGTTTTTGGGGTAGTTGTGGGGCTGGTAGACCCGGCCGCTGTTCTCCCGCCCGTCAAAGGCGAACTGGAGCACCTTCATCCCCGGGTATCCAGTATCGGCCAGCAGCCGGTAGACCGCCGGGGTGAGGAACCCCAGGTCCTCGGCGATGATCTCCCGCTTTCCCAGCGCCCCCTCCAGGGCCCGGAACAGGTCCATGCCCGGACCCTTCCGCCACTCCCCCCGGCGGGCGGTCCTGGCCCGGGGCGGGATGGCGTAATAGGACTCAAAGCCCCGGAAGTGGTCGATGCGCAGCACGTCAAAGAGCCGGAACTGGTGCTCCACACGGCGGACCCACCACTGGTAGCCGTCCGCGCGCATCCGCTCCCAGTGAAAGAGGGGGTTGCCCCACCGCTGGCCGTCGGCGGAGAAGGCGTCGGGCGGGCAGCCCGCCACCGCCGTGGGCCGGAGGTTTTGGTCCATCTGGAACTGCTCCGGGTGGGACCACAGGTCGGCGCTGTCCTCCGCCACGTAGATGGGGATGTCCCCGATGATGGAGATCCCCCGTTCCCGGGCGTACTCCCGCAGCCGCGCCCACTGGGTAAAGAAGAGGAACTGCACCCCCTTCCAGAACCAGGTCTCCCCCTCCAGCTCGGCCGCCGCACTCTCCAGCGCCCCAGGCTCCCGCCGGCGGAGGGCCTGGGGCCACTTGCTCCAGCTCTTCCCGCCAAAGCGCCCCTTCAGGGCCATGAAGAGGGCGTAGTCCTCCAGCCAGTCCTCCTCCCGGGCGCAGAAGGCCGCGAGGTCCGCCTCCTGCCGCGCCCGCAGCCGCTCCACCGCCCGGCGCAGGACGGGGAAGCGGTTCTGGTAGAGCTTCTCGTAGTCCACCCGGGCCGGGTCGTCCCCCCAGTTCAAGCCCTGGTACTCCTCCGGCCGGAGGAGGCCCTCCGCCGCCAGGTCGTCCAGGTCGATGAGGTAGGGGTTCCCGGCGAAGGCGGAGAAGGACTGGTAGGGGGAGTCGCCGTACCCCGTGGGGCCGACAGGCAGCACCTGCCAGCAGCTCTGGCCCGCCCGGGAGAGGAAGTCCACAAAGTCCCGTCCCGCCGCCCCCAGGGTGCCCACCCCCCAGGGGGAGGGCAGGGAGGTCACCGCCATCAACACACCTGCGCGCCGCATTCTCTCACAGCCTTTCCACCGCATGACTCTCCGGGGTCTTACCGCAAAATCCCCGGCATTTGCTCCCCCATTTTAGTATGTTTCCCCCTGGCCGTCAACGCAAAATCGGCTCTCCTGTTCCGAACCGCACCGAGGGGAGTGGATCTTCTGCCCGGCGCGCCGGCGCATCTTCCTGCCGGGGCACTTACCAAAGCCGCCTATCCGCTCCTGCGCAGG
Source organism: Candidatus Galloscillospira excrementavium (assembly GCA_018711785.1). Lineage (GTDB taxonomy): Bacteria > Bacillota > Clostridia > Oscillospirales > Oscillospiraceae > Galloscillospira_A > Galloscillospira_A excrementavium. The sequence goes on along the minus strand of DVHW01000095.1, from coordinate 2,826 downwards.
ACAAATTAACCTTTCCGAAACAAAACTGCAACAGAGCGTCAACGCTCCGGCAGTATTCTCTCCCTGGATTCCGGTCGAAGGACGGCCGGGGCAGCCGGACGGGAGAGGGTGGCGCATGAAACGGGTTTGGGAGCGGGCGAGGAGGTATCTGTTTCCCTGCTGGAGGTGGACCCTCCCGCTGGCGGCGGTAAGCGCCGCCGGGCTGTACCTGGTGTTCACCCAGGGGCTGGAGGACACCCCCCTGGCCTACGCGGTCTACCTGCTCTCGGCCTGCGGCCTGACGGCCGCGGCGGGGCTGGCGGTCCGGGCCGGCCGGCGCGTCTGGCAGTGGGTGCGGTCCATCCCCCTGGCGGTCCGCTGGCTGGAGGACGAGTATTTCCGGGTCTGGGCGGGGCGGTAGCCCTGGGCATCGGCCTGGTGAACTGCCTCCAGACCGTCACCACCTTCGGCCTGGCGGTGAGCATTGCGGGCCTAGTCCTCCTGCTGGCCGCCATCCTGGTGGGCCGCCGTCGTGGTGACCGGGAAAATCACCTATCAAAATCTGTTCCGGAGAGGTTGAGCGGTCCCCGGGGCTCTGCCTTTGAAGGGCAGGAAGGATCGGTCTGCGGTACACATCGACCGTCGCGGCGATGGCCCCGGTGGCCGACGAGATCTGGGCGCGCACCCACGGCTGCGCCGCCTGCGCGGCCTGCAAGACGGCCGGGCCAGACAGGGCGGGATGAATTCTCCGGGTCCCCCTTGCATTCAAGGGGATATCCGGTATAATAGAGGAAGAGAACCCTATTTTTTGTCTAGGAGGGCGTTATCATGGAACAGAGATTTTTTATCTGCGAACACTGCGGCAACATCGTGGCCATGGTCCGCGATGCCGGCGTACCCGTCATGTGCTGCGGCCAGAAGATGCGGGAGATCATTCCCGGCACCACCGAGGCCGCCGCGGAGAAGCACATCCCCGTCTACCAGGTGGAGGGCAACCTCGTCCGGGTGCGGGTGGGCTCGGTGGATCACCCCATGCTGCCGGAGCATTACATCGAGTGGGTCTCCCTTCAGACCAAGCAGGGCAACCAGCGCAAGCTGCTCCAGCCCGGGCAGGAGCCCGCGGTCACCTTTGCCCTGTGCGAGGGGGACGAGGTGGAGGCGGTCTACGCCTACTGCAATCTGCACAGCCTCTGGAAGGCCTGAGCGCCGGTCTGAACGGCCTCTGGCCTGTCCGGAAAAAGGGCCCGGGCCGCGGCTTTGCCGCGGCCCGGGCTTGTTGCATCTCGCTTATGCCTGGGGCCGCAGGGGCCCGTAAAAGTGAGCGGCGGTGGCGTTTCCGTCCCTCCACAGGGACACTTGTCCGGAGCGAATTGACAAGCCCTGCCGCAGGCTCTATAATTGGCGGTACAATATATGGAAGCTGCACCAGAACAGCGGCGAGGACATTGCAGTACAGCCCTCCGCCGCCGCAGCGAACCGGAAGGGGACTCTGGCGATGAAACCGCATCTTCGATTTGCCGCAGCTGTCATTCTGTGCGCCGCGGCCTGTCTCACCGGTTGCGGGCAGACAGACCCGCCCACCCCCACCAGCACCGCCCCGGCAGGGCCCTCCGCCCCGGAGGCCCAAGTCACCGCTTCCCCTGCCGCTCCGGCCGGCGAAACGCCGGCCTCCTCTCTCAGCGGGGAGGCGGCGCTGGCTATTGCCCTGGGCAATGCCGGCGTGCCGGAGGAAGATGCCTATAATGTCAAGGTGGAGACCGACGGAGATCATGAGATCCCGATCTACGACATCGAGTTCGAGACCGACTATGGCGACTATGATTTTGAAGTAGCCATGGAGGACGGGCGGATCGTCGGGGCCGATTACGAAGTCGATGAGGAGTGGCTGGACCTTTTCGGCGGCAGCTCTGTCAGCCTGGAGGAGGCCAAGGCAGTCGTTCTGACCAAGGTCCCCGGCGCTGCGGCGGAGGACATCCGGATTTGGGAAACACACGGGGACGGCCGGGCCCGGTATGAAGGTGAGCTTTTCCACGACGGGATGAAGTATGAATTTGAGCTCGATCCCCGGACGGGGCTTATTTTTGACTGGAATGCGGACCTGCGGGACTGAGTCTCTCCGGGCCGCAGTTTGCCGTCCAGAGAACCTGGCCGGAGACCAGGCGCAGCGGGCTTTCGTCAAATGCGCTGGCACAAACATCATATTGCGATAAGAATAGGGAAAGGGGGCGCTCCAGTGGAGCGCCCCCTTTGCGCTGGTCCGGCTCTGCCGTTTGGTCAGATGAGGCCGGCCCAATCCTCAGTCCCATTGGTTTTCTGGTAGGTGTGGGCGTTCGCGGCCTCCATGATGTCATAGTAGGCCCAGTGGCCCGTCCACAGGTCCACAAACTGCGTCAGCGTCCCGCGGTGGCCGTCCACGTAATCCCGGTCCGCCGCGCGGCCCAGCATCCGGTTGGTGATGGCCGCCGCCTCGGCCCGGCTGATGGTGTCGTAGGGCCGGAAGGTGCCGTCCGGGTAGCCGCCGATCCAGCCGTACCGGACCGCCCCCACCACCACGTCATAGAACCAGTCTCCCTCGTGCACGTCGGAGAAGGGACTCTCTCCGCCACGCTCCAGCTGGGCAAAGCGCATGGCGATGGCGGTGAACTCCGCCCGGGTGATGCTCCGCTCCGGGGAGAAGCGGCCCTCGCCCACGCCGCCCAGGATGCCCAGGGAGGCCAGGGTGTTGACCGCCTGGCTGTACCAGGCCCCGGTCCCCACGTCGGTGAAGGAGGCGGTGATGGCTACGTCCTTGTCCAGCAGCAGGTTGTAGAACATCTGGGCCGCCTCGGCCCGGGTCATGTCGCCGTC
>DVHW01000094.1 GCA_018711785.1 Candidatus Galloscillospira excrementavium | reverse complement strand
GTTCCAGGATGGACAACACCGTGCTCAACTCGCTGGGCAAGACCCCATCCTCGGATAGAAAAATCTCCATGGCCTCATTGTAAAGTCGATCATTTTGGGCCATTAGTCCTGTTGCGGTTGCCTGCTCGGCGCTGTCCTTATAGCTGCCCAGGGCAAGGAAAGCATCCTCCGCCTCTTGATACTTTTCCTCCGCGACCAGGGCAAGGGCTGCCTGATACGCATTTTCTGTCTGCGTTGCCTTGATTTGTTCGATTTGCTCGGCGCTGTCTTTATAATCCCCAAGCTCAGTGAATATGGAAATAGCGTTATCGTAATTTCCTTCATCAACGAGCGCAAGGGCCTGGGTATATCTTACGTTGTTAATCTGCTCCGCGCTGTCCTGGTAATCGCCCAACTCCTCAAAAACAGCCACGGCCTCGTCGTACTCCCCGGCTTCCAACAGGGCAAGGCCGTTGTTGTAGGCCTCCTGCCGGGCGGCTTCTGCCTGCTGTCCTTGGATCACATTGAAGATCAGCACGCCCGCGATAATGGCAACCACGGCGATTGGCGCGGCAATCATGGCAATTTTCTTGTTTTTCTTCGCGCGCGCTGCCGCCGCCGCTTTGCGCTCTTCCTCCGCCCTGCGCTCCTCTTCCGCTTTGCGCTCGGCCTCCGCGCGGCGCTGCTCCTGCCGCTCCTGCCATGTGAGATTGGGAGTCTTTGCCTTTCTCCACGAAAGTTTCTGCTCCTGCGCAGGGGCAATCCGATCTAGATCAAAGAAACGATATTCCATGCTTTGGCGGGCTCTGCCATAGCCAACGGAATACTTGAGCGGAGCAAACGTATCTTTCTCAATCAGCCATAGGGCAAGGGGGGAAATCAGAACCGTATAGGAAACACCCGGCTTTGCCTCCAAACAGTGTCCTTTCAGCGTCATTTTTCCCCCGGTGCCAATGCCGTCACGGGGGAAGTTTAGAAATGCCGTCCCGATGCACTTCTCCCCCTCGAAAACCTCGGCGATCAGGCATCCATCCACTACCGCAGGTACATTGGAGACCTGATAATCCGCTTCTGTGCTGACCGACACCCGGACCACCATGGTATTCCCTTCTGTAAATGCGACCCATGGATCGCCCAATATAAGCCCGCCCATCAATTCTTCCAGCGGTCGTTCTTCTGTCAGATGGAGTTTTACTCTCTCCTCTTTCCTCTGGATTTTCTTCAGATTATCTTCTGCAGCACGCCGCCGGGAGCCCGCCGCATCCGCCAATGGGAGCGTTGCCTCAAAGTTCTTTTTGCTGATGGCCTCATTTTGCGCGCGAATATTTGCGTTACGGCTCATTGTATCTGCCGCAACGGCCGCGCCCACAGCACTGCTGCCGGTAATGCCGGCCGCAACACCGCCCAGCGTTCCCCAACTGCTCTCCTTTTTCTGCTCCACCGCGTTCATGCCTGCCCACATCTGCGCGGCAGAGCTAAACATCTGGTCCGCATGGCGGATTTCTTGCTGCATATCCTCTATACTTTTTTGCAGGAAGAACAACCGCTTTTCGCGGCCGCGTTTTTGGGACAGCTCTTTCTCAAAGGCGGCGGCCTGCTCGTCAATCTTCCGCTGCTCCGCGATTTTCGCATCCTCGGCGGCTTTTTTCTCCGCGGCGGCCTGTTCCTCGACACGCTGCTTTCCCATCCGGTAGGCCTCCACGTGGCCCCCGTCCAGCTTTTCGCCAAAAATCCGCACCAGGTCCCCGTTCTCTTGGGCCAGCAGGAGGGCCCGCTGTCTGTCGGCCTCGCTGCCGGTGGGGTCAACCCCTCTCTTTCTGCAGTCCTCATAGAATTTTTGGAAGATCTCCCGCTGCTTCTCGCTGTACTGTTCCATAGTGCCCTCCCAATCGTGTATTGTATGGTATGGCTTCCTGACCACACCGAACTGACGCTCCCGTCAGCAGCATACCGCGAAGGAATCCCCGGCAGAATCGCGCCCGGCGCAGTCCGGGGCCGCGCCGGTCAGTCCGCGGGCCGGGGCGCCTCTTCCGCCGGGGGCTGGCCCAGGATATGGCGGAGGGGGGCGTCCAGCAGGCGGGTGTAGAGCTTGACCACCTGTCCGGTCAGGATGGCGGCCAGGATGGTGCCCTCCCGCACGCCGTTGAGGCCGTGGAAGGCGGCCAGGGAGATCACCGCCGCGATGGCCGTGAGCACGGCGTCGGTGGCCACCTTGGCGTTGCCGAAGCGGATCCCAAAGCGGAGGGACACCGCCTGGACCGTGGCCTCGCCGGGGAGCATGAGCACATTGGCAAAGACCTGGATCGTCACCCCCAGGGCCAGCACGGCGATCCCCAGCAGGAGGACCAGCAGCTGGAAGGGGTAGCTCTGGGGGGCCGCCGGCCGCAGCAGGCTCACCGTCAGGTCGATGATGGCGCTGAACACCAGGGTGAAGGGGATCTGGAGCAGCCAGATCTTGGGGAACCGCCGGCCCAGCAGGATAGCCTGGAATAAAATCAGCAGCATATTGAAGGAGAAGGAAAACACCCCGATGCTGGGCGGGAAGATCAGGCTCAGAACGTTTGGGATGCTGGAAATGGGCGAGGTGCCCACCCCCGCGATGGTCATGATGCCAATGCCCAGGGCGGTAAACACCACGCCCACCGAGAACATCAGCCAGCGCCGGAGCCGCCGGTCTTCCTTCATGTCGATTCCTCCATTGATTCGTCTTTTTTCTAGTCTACCGGATTCCGGCCCGATTTGCAAGTGCCCGCCCCACTCAGGCAGACCGGCCCCGGGCCCGCCCCCTGCGGAGCGGGCCCGGGGCCGTTTTTCCGTCTCAGCGGACCAGGTAGCCGTAGTGCTCCCGCACCGCCAGGATGAGCTGCCGCAGGTCCTCATAGAGCCCGCAGGCGGGGTCGGTCATATCGTACTCCCCCACCGTTCCGCCCAAGCGGACCAGGCACACCCCGGAGCCGTCCCCCCGGGGAAGCCAGCCCTCGTTCTGACTGTTCTCAAAGTCCTCCCGGCTCCAGAACAGGGTGAACTTGTCCCGGTAGGGGGCGCTGTCGTAGGGGCAGAAGGTGGCGCAGTTGCCGCACTCGTTGCACATGCCGTCCACATGGACGATCTGCCGCTGCCGCTTCCCCGGCACCCGGACGGCCACATTGGCCCGGTTGGGGCAGACCTCGGCGCAGGTCTCGCACACGGTGGCGCAGCCCAGGCACCGGGTGTCGGTGCAGGCCTGGCAGTCCGGGCACACCTCCCCCCGCTTGGCCAGGGGTTTCTCGTAGTCCGGGTTCACGTTGCGCCCCACAAAGGTGTCCGCCTCCATACCGGCGATGGCCTGGGCGGCCTTCATGGCGTCGGCGATGGCCTCCACCACCGTGGCCGGGCCCCGGCGCATATCGCCCACCACGTACACCCCGGGCACGCCCGTGGCCATGGCTCCGTCCACCACCGGCCGGCCCCGGCCGTCCAGGCCGATGCCGTTGGCGGTGAGGAGCGCGCTGTCCACCTTCTCCCCCACGGCGGAGATGACCGCCGTGGCGGGCACGTCCGCCGTCCGCCCAGTGTCCACCGGGGAGCGGCGGCCGGACGCGTCGGGCGCGCCCAGCTCCATCACCGCGCAGGTGAGGACGCCGTCCTTCACCCCGATGGGGGCCAGCAGCTCCATAAACTCCACCCCGTCGGCGAGAGCCAAAGCCAGCTCCTCCTCGTCGGCGGGCATATACCGCCGGGTGCGGCGGTATACCAGCCGCACATGCTCCACCCCGGGGATGCGCTTGGCCGCCCGGGCGGCGTCCATGGCGGTGTTGCCGCCGCCCAGAATCACCACGTCGCTGCCCAGGGAGAGGGTCTCAGGGGCGGACTTGGCCCGCTCCAGAAAGTCAATGACATTGATCTCGGAACCATACTTCAGCCCCGCGCTGCCCGGCTTCCAGGCGCCGCAGGCGAAGATGACATGGGTGTAGCCCATGGCCTTCAGCTCAGCCGCGGAGGTGATCTCGGTGCCGGTCTGGAACTTGGCCCCCACCGCCTTGGCCAGGGCGATGTCCTTGTCGATGGCGTCGTCGGCGATGCGGAAGGCGGGGATGACGTGGCGGACGATGCCGCCCAGGGTGTCCCGCCGCTCGTAGACGGTCACGTCCACCCCCTCCCGGGCCAGGAAGAAGGCGGCGGCGATGCCCGCCGGGCCGCCGCCCACCACGGCCACCTTCCTGCCCGGCCGGGCCGGGGCGGGGGCGAGGCGGGGGAGGAGCTCGGCAAGGCCCCGCTCGGCGCAGCGGAGCTTCACCTCCCGGATGTGGACCGACTCGTCGTAGTAGTTCCGCATACACTTGTCCCCGCAGTGGTGGGGGCAGATGGTGCCGGTGGTGAAGGGCAGGGGGTTGCGGCGGGTGATGATCTCCAGGGCCTCACCGTACTTGCCGGCGGTGGCCGCCATGAGGTAGGCGGGGATATCCTGCTGGATGGGGCAGCCGTCCCGGCAGGGGGCGGCGAAGCAGTCGAGGAGGGGGACCTTCTCCGACATTTTCCGGCCGGGCAGGGGCTTGATGGGCTTGCGGTAGTGCCCGTCGGAGGCCACGCCGGCGGCCAGGGCGGCCACCTTCTCCCCGTCCACCCCGGCAAAGGGGGCGCTGCCGCAGTCCATCAGCAGTCCGCCGATCTGGGAAAACCGCTGGTAGCCCCCGGGCTTGAGGACGGTGGTGGCCATGGTGATGGGCCAGATGCCCGCGTCGAAGAGGGAGCGGATGTTGTGCTCGTCCGCGCCGCCGGAGTAGGAGATGCGCAGCTTCCCGTCAAACTCCCGGGCGATCTTCTCCGCCAGGGAGATGGTGAGGGGGAAGAGGGACCGGCCGGACATGTACATCTCCCCGCTGGGCAGCTCCCCGGCCTTCACGTCCACGGGGAAGGTGTTGGTCAGCTTGACGCCGAACTCCACCCCCCGCGCCGCCGCCAGGGTGGTGAGCCGGCGGAACATGGGCACCGCGTCGGCCCACTGGAGGTCCTCCTGAAAGTGGTGGTCGTCAAAGGCGATGTAGTCAAAGCCCAGGTCATCCAGCCGCTGCCGGGCAAACTCGTACCCCAGCAGGGTGGGGTTGCACTTGACGTAGGTGTTCAGCCCCTTCTCGGTGATGAGATAGGTGGCGATGCGCTCGATCTCGTCCGGCGGGCAGCCGTGGAGGGTGGACTCGGTGATGGAGCGGGACACCCGGGGGGAGATGGCGCGCACATAGTCCCCGTCCACCTTCCCGAACCGGTCCAGGTTTGCCAGGGTCCAGTCCACGCACTCGGCCCACACGGCGGAGCCGGAGGCGTCCTTCATGCCCTCGATGTACCGGTCGATCTTCTCGCTCCGGATGCCCTTCAGGTCGTAGCCCACGCTCATGTTGAACACGAAGCCGTCCGGGTCCCCCAGCTCCAGCTCCCGGGCGAGGAGCTTGCAGGCGAACCAGGCCTTCACATACTCGTCGTAGGCCTGGGGCACGGTGAGCTCGGTGGACCACTCGCAGTTGTAGCACTCGTCCCCCGCGGTGATGCAGGGCTTGGCCACGCATTTGCTCAGCTCCTCCCCGTCCATGATCTGGACGGTCTTGAGCTCAAAGAACCGGCAGCCCGCGGCGTAGGCGGCGATGAGGTTCTGGGCCAGCTGGGTGTGGGGCCCGGCGGCGGGGCCGTAGGGGGACTCGATCTTCTCGTCAAAAATGGGCAGTGCCTGGCCGTCCTGGTGCCGGACCAGCTTGGACACGCCGAAGAGGCTGCCCTGCTCCCGGTACTCGGTGAGGGCCCAGTTCATCAGCTGATGGAACGGGATGGGGCGCATGATGTCGCTCATAGTGATTCCTCCATCGTCGGCGCCCGGGGCGCCGCAGTTTCCTTCTATATTTTTCGGGCGGGGTCAGTACGTCCGGTGGTTCAGCTCCCCCCACAGTTTTTTGGACTGCTCCAGGGTCCAGGCGTTAATGCGCTCTTCATCAATACCAACGAATTCGCGGTCCCGGTAGAGCACCCTGCCGTTGATGATGGTGGTGCGGCAGCTGCGGCCCATCATGCCGAAGAGGATGTGCCCGTCCGCGTTCTCCTCGGAGAAGGGGGTGAAGGGCTTGTAGTCCATGACGACGACGTCGGCGGCCGCCCCGGGCTTGAGCACCCCCAGGGGCTTTTGGAAGTACTTGGCGCCGATGGCGGCGTTATTCTGGAAGAGCATGGTCATGGCCTCCCCCCAGGCCACGTTGGGCAGGCAGGCGTTGTGCCGCTGGATGAGGAGGAAGACCTTCAGGCTCTCCAGCATGTCGTGGGTGTAGGCGTCGGTGCCCATACCCACGGTGATGCCCTTGGCCATCATCTGGAGCACCGGGGAGCAGCCCACCGCGTTGCCCATGTTGGACTCCGGGTTGTTGACCACCATGGTGCCGGTCTCCCGGATGAGGTCCATCTCCGCGGGGCTGACGTGGATGCAGTGGCCCAGGATGGTCCTCTCCCCCAGGATGCCGTGGTTCATCAGCCGGTTCACCGGGCGGCAGCCGTAGGTGCGCAGGGAGTCGTACACGTCGTTCATGCCCTCGGAAACGTGGATGTGGAAGCCGGTCATGCCGTCGTTTGCCTCCACCATTCTCTCGAAGGTCCTGTCCGACAGGGTGAACAGGGCGTGGCCGCCGAACATGGCCTTGACCATGTCGCCGCCGTTGTCCCTGGCCCACCTGGCAAAGTCGGCGTTCTCCCGGATGGCCTCGCCGCACTTCTCCTCCCCGTCCCGGTCGGAGACCTCGTAGCACAGGCAGGCCCGGATGCCCAGCTCCCGGCACACATCCTTGATGGCGAAGAGGGACCCGGGCACGGCCCGGTAGGAGGCGTGGTGGTCAAAGATGGTGGTCACCCCGTCCCGGATGCAGTCCAGCACTGTGGCGTAGGCGCTGGCCCGGGTGCCGTCCAGGGTCAGGTGCCGGTCGATGTTCCACCAGGTGCCCTCCAGCACCTCCAGGAAATTGGTGGGGTTGTTGCCCGTGATGGAGAGTCCCCGGGCCAGGCCGGAGTAGATGTGGGTGTGGGCGTTGATGAGGCCGGGCATGATGACGCCCCCCTTGGCGTCCACAAACTCGGCCTGGGGGTACTTGGCCCTCAGCTCGGCCAGGGGCCCCGCCTCCCGGACGGTGTCCCCGTCCAGGACCACGGCGCCGTCCGGAAAATAGGGCCGCTCCGGGTCCCGGGTGAGCAGCCTTCCGTTTCCGACCATAATCATGGGTCATTCCTCCTTCTCTGTTCTCGTCCCTGTGTGCTCCGGCCGCGCCGGGAAGAAAAAAGCGCGCGGGCCCGAGGTCCTCCCCTCAGCCCGTGCGCAAAGCACTACGTTACAGCCGCAGACATTATTTGTCTATTCTGCACAGAGTTCTCCCTCTGAGCAGTGTTATCTTATCACACTTTTTCTCCGGAAGCAAGCGTTTTCTGAGCCACTAATAAAAATTTTTTAGACCAAACTTTTTGATTGCCTTTTCTCCGGTTTCCTGCTATACTAGTCCCAACGATCTGACCGACAGAAAGGAGGCAAAGCGGATGCAGGCATCCGTGCTCCAATTCCTCATCCAGCTCTCCAAGGGCATCGCCCAGCAGTTCGGACCGAATTGCGAGGTTGTCCTCCACGACCTGGAGACCAACGACCCGGAGAGCTCTATCGTGCTCATCGAGAACGGCCACGTCACCGGACGCAAGGTGGGGGACGGCCCCTCCCATGTGGTGCTGGAGGCGCTGAAGGGGGACCGTGACAAACTGGAGGACCACATCTGTTACCTGACCCGCACCCGGGATGGAAAGGTGCTCAAGTCCAGTACCCTCTATATCCGCAACGACGACGGAGAGGCCATCGGCATCTTCTCCATCAACTATGACATCACCCTCATGCTGGCCATGGAGGAGAACCTGAAGCAGTTCACCGCCACCGAGCAGCCCGGCGCCGCCCCCGAGCCCATCGCCCGCAATGTCTCTGACCTGCTGGACGAGCTCATCGAACAGAGCGTGGCCCGGGTGGGCAAGCCGGTGGCCCTCATGTCCAAGGAGGACAAGGTGAAGGCCATCCAGTTCCTCAACGACACCGGCGCCTTTCTCATCACCAAGTCGGGGGACAAGGTGTGCAAGTTCTTCGGCATCTCCAAGTACACCTTATATAGTTATATCGACGAGGCCAAATCCTGACCCGTCCCTCCCCTTTTCTGCGCGCCCCGCCCGGTCCGCGGCGGGACGCGCAGTTCCATTTCTATTCCAGTTTTTCCTCCTATCTGGGGCTTAGAAGCAGTCTTTTGCAAAGAAATCGCATATTTTGTGAACAAATTTTAGTTCCTTTGTAAACATTAGCATTCCCCTATTGACAGTGCTAATTTCAGTGGTACAATGAAGTCGTTCCAAAGGGGAGGACCCAAAGAGGTCCCTCCCGCAGGGCAAGAAATAAGTGCGATGAAATGGAGGAATGACTTATGTTGCCCAGCATGTTTGGTGAGAACCTGTTCGATGATTTCTTCGATGACGATTTTATGCGCTTCCCCGTGTGGAGCGGCCGCAGCCCGCTGTACGGCAAGCACGCCAAGAACCTGATGAAGACCGACGTGCGGGAGACCGAGAACGCCTATGAGGTGGACATCGACCTGCCCGGCTTCAAGAAGGACGAGATCAGCGTGGAGCTGAAGGACGGCTACCTGACCATCCGCGCGGCCAAGGGCCTGGACAAGGACGAGAAGGACAAGAAGGGCCGCTACATCCGCCAGGAGCGCTACGCCGGCGCCTGCAGCCGGAGCTTCTACGTGGGCGATGTGGAGAGCAAGGACATCTCCGCCAAGTACGAGGATGGCATCCTGAAGCTCACCCTGCCCAAGGTGGAGAAGAAGGAGCTGCCCAGCTCTTCCAGCATCAGCATCCAGTAAGATCGTCCGGCCGCCCCGCCGCAGCGGGGCGGCCTTTTTCTACGCCAAACGAAGAAAGGAGTCCTTTTTATGCATAAGACCCTCTCCCGCGTCCTGTGGATTCTGGCCGGCATCCTGCTCCTGGTGGCCGGCGTCATCTGCCTGGCCTCCCCCGCCGCAGCCCTCTCCGGCCTGTCGCTGGCCCTGGGCATCGCCATGCTGTTCTCCGGCATTGTGGACATTGTGGTCTTTGCCTCGGGGCGCAACTCCCTGCTGGGCTCCGGCTGGTTCCTGGTGGACGGCATCCTGACCATCCTGCTCTCCCTGTTCGTCCTCTGCAACCAGTGGTTTACCTCCCTCACCCTCCCCTTTGTCTTTGGGATGTGGCTGATGTTTACCGGGATCTCCCGGTTTGCCAACTCCTTTGAGCTGCGCCGGCTGGGGGTGCGGGGCTGGGGCTGGTTCACCGCCATGGGCGTCGTGCTGGCCCTGGTGGGATTCCTCTCCTTCCTGGACCCGCTGACCGGCGCCGTGGCCATCACGGTCCTGGTGGGCGTCTTTCTCATCGTCCAAGGCGTGGCCTTCCTCCTGCGGGGCTGCCTGTCCCACCGGTTCTGGAGATGAGGTGCCCCAGACGGTCTCTCATTTCCCGCAAATGATTCAGGGGGCCCGCAGCGCAACGACGCGCTGC
>DVHW01000093.1 GCA_018711785.1 Candidatus Galloscillospira excrementavium | reverse complement strand
GCCGAGGGGCTGGACCCCGACTCCCGGGCCCGGACCGGGGAGCAGATCCGGCGGTTCTACGGCGCGGCGGGCGCCCTGCGCGCCGCCGGCGTCCGGCCCGGGCTCCTCCACCTCCAGAGCAGCTACGGGCTGCTCAACTACCGGGACGCCGTCCACAGCCCCGACGGCGCGGTCCCTGACCTGGTGCGGGTGGGCATCGCCCTCTACGGGCTCCTCAGCAGCCCCGGGGAACACACCCGGCTCCCCTGCGCGCTAAAGCCTGTCCTCGCCCTCCGGGCCCGGGTGGCCGAGGTGCGCCGCCTGAGTGCCGGAGAGCACGCGGGGTACGACGGGGCCTTCACCGCCCGGCGCCCCACCGATGTGGCGGTGGTCACCATCGGTTACGCCGACGGCTACCCCCGGACCCTCTCGGGCGGGCGGGGCGGGGCCCTGGTCCGGGGGCAGTACGCCCCCATCGCCGGCCTGGTGTGCATGGACCAGCTCCTGCTGGACGTGACCGGCATCCCCGGCGTGGCGGCCGGCGACATCGTCACCCTCATCGGCCGGGACGGGGACTGCGCCCTCCCGGCGGAGGCCGTGGCCCGGGCCGCCGACACCATCTCCAACGAGCTGCTCAGCCGGCTGGGTCCCCGGCTGGAGCGGGTCCTCCTGTAGGGCGGGAAATCCATGGCAGCCGGGCGGGACGGCGCTCTTTGCGGCAGGGCCTGCGTTCCCTTTTTTCGACAAATCTTAAAATTTGTCTATGGAAAATCCGACTCGCCCCGACTAAAATAGAGGCAACGTCTTCCCGTCCCTCCGGCATAGCGGCCTGACGGAGTCATGTCCGCCGCCCCGGGGACCATATACTTGTCTCAAAGTGAGAAATGGAGTGAGTCACATGACCGTCGCAGAAAAGATGAAAAACGCCGCCTTTTCCGCCGCCATCAGCGCGGGTCTGAGCTACCTGGAGAAGGACCCGGAGACCAGCCTGCCCAAGCTGATGGCCCTGGTGGATAAGCTCTGCCCGGAGGACTACTATGTCTCCCAGCGCGCCGCTGCCCGCAAGGCCATTGAGGAGAAGAACAACTGGTATCAGCTCATCCTGCGGATGTACGAGCTGGACCCCAGCGTGCGCAAGGCCTTCTTCCAGAACTTTGTCATCAACGCCAGCGTGAAGGGCAGCGCCATCCAGAACGACAACGTGGACAAGTACGACTGCAACATCCCCTGGGCCATCCTGCTGGACCCCACCAGCGCCTGCAACCTCCACTGCACCGGCTGCTGGGCCGCCGAGTACGGCCACCAGCTCAACCTGAGCCTGGAGACCATCGACTCCATCGTCCGCCAGGGCAAGGAGCTGGGCACCTATATGTACATCTACACCGGCGGCGAGCCCCTGGTGCGCAAGAAGGACCTCATCAAGATCTGCGAGATGCACCCGGACTGCGAGTTCCTCTCCTTCACCAACGGCACCCTCATCGACGAGGCGTTCTGCCAGGAGATGCTGCGGGTGAAGAACTTCGTCCCCGCCATCAGCCTGGAGGGCTTTGAGGAGGCCAACGACTCCCGCCGGGGCGAGGGCTGCTATGAGAACGTCATGCACGCCATGGCCCTGCTGAAGAAGCACAAGCTGCCCTTCGGCGTGTCCACCTGCTATACCCGCGCCAACTTCGAGGATATCAGCAGCGAGGCCTTCTACGACAAGCTCATCGACCTGGGCGCCCTGTTCGTCTGGTTCTTCCACTATATGCCCGTGGGCAACGCCGCGGTGCCCGAGCTCATGGTCACCCCCGAGCAGCGGGAGGAGATGTTCCACCGTATCCGCGCCTTCCGGGAGACCAAGCCCATCTTCGCCATGGACTTCCAGAACGACGGCGAGTATGTGGGCGGCTGCATCGCCGGCGGCCGGCGGTACCTGCACATCAACGCCAAGGGGGACGTGGAGCCCTGCGTGTTCATCCACTATTCCAACGTGAACATCCACGACTGCTCCCTGCTGGACGCCCTGCGCAGCCCCATCTTCATGGCCTACCACCGCAACCAGCCCTTCAACGACAACCACCTGCGCCCCTGCCCCATGCTGGAGAACCCCGACCGCCTGCCCGAGCTGGTGGCCGAGACCGGCGCCGCGAACACCGATTACCAGGCCCCCGAGAGCGCCGAGCACCTGTGCGCCAAGTGCCAGCAGTACGCCGCCGACTGGCAGCCCACCGCCGACAAGCTGTGGGCCGAGCGCCAGGCGGAGAAAGCCAAGGCCGCTGCCGCAAAATAATTCCCGATGGCCCGCCGGTTTCCGGCGGGCCATTTTTCGTCTTGGAAAGCAGTTTTTGCGCTCTGCTCATGCAAAACCCCGGCGGGTATTCCTGCCTTTTTGGGCAGTTTTCTATTTTTATGCAGCTTCGCACTTTTTTCTTGCATTTTTTATCGTGGTGAAGTATAATGACACCACTGTGAATACCGCGTGGTGCAACGCGGGCCGGTCCTGCCGCCCGCGCCTGGGTGTCATGGAATCCGAATCAGGTGAATTTTGGCTGGGCGCGCCGCGCCGTCCGCCTCCAGACAAAGGGGTTTGGTCAACATGTCTTTTACCAACGAGTACCTCCGCGGCGTGTATGAGGCCGCCGCAAAGAAGGACCCCAACCAGCCGGAGTTCCTCCAGGCCGTCCGCGAGGTGCTGGAGTCCCTCCAGCCCGTGGTGGAGCAGCGTCCGGAGCTGGTCAAGTCCGGCGTCATCGACCGGATGGTGGAGCCCGAGCGCGCCCTGACCTTCCGTGTATCCTGGGTGGACGACCAGGGCAAGGTGCAGGTCAACCGGGGCTACCGGGTCCAGTTCTCCACCGCCATCGGCCCCTCCAAGGGCGGCCTGCGGTTCCACCCCAGCGTGAATCTGTCCATCATCAAGTTTTTGGGCTTTGAGCAGGTGTTCAAGAACAGCCTGACCGGCCTGCCCATGGGCGGCGGCAAGGGCGGCAGCGACTTCGACCCCAAGGGCAAGTCCGACGCCGAGGTCATGCGCTTCTGCCAGTCCTTTATGACGGAGCTCCAGC